>REED01000171.1 GCA_007695225.1 Gemmatimonadales bacterium | reverse complement strand
GGGCCACTCTCTCCTTTCCGGTGCCGCTCTCGCCGGTCACCAGGACCGAGGCCCTGCTCGGGGCCGCCCGGGAGATGAGGTAGTAGAGCTTCCTCATGCGCGGGGAGGACCCATCGAGGTGGCCCAGTCGTGCTTCCTGCGGGGAGGGGGAGGGCGGCTCCGTCGCCGGATCCCGGCTCTCAGCCACCAAGCTGGCCACTCCCGCCAGGATGGCTTCCACCCGTCCTGCCTCGAGGGGATCGTCCAGGGAGGAAAGGAAGGACGGCATGGGTTCCGCCCGGCCATTGCCATTGCCGTTGCCGTTACGGGACCGGCCGACGGGACCCACCAGGACAGCGACCCCCCCCGCCGAACTGCGGATCTGGTCCAGCAGCACGTCTTTGGTCCGTCCCCCGAAACACCGGTCCAGGAAGAGAAGGTCTGGAGGCCGGCTTTCCGACTGACTGAGGCCCGCCTCCGCGCTACTTGCCTGGGAGACGCTGAAGGCCTGGGCACGGGCGACCTCTGCCAGATGGCTCCTGGCATTTTCATCCCGAACCACGATCAGGGCGTGGGGCATGAGGGCTCACGACGCTGGAGGATAATGGGGGTGGAACGGTGGGACTCCCCGAGAACGGCTCCGGGGGAGCCCAAAGGCGATGCAGCCACCGGTTGAGTCGGGAAAAGGACCGCCACCCGCGAAGCAGCGATCGTCGGTCCCCCCGCTCAAGAGAAACCTACTCCGGGGGGAGGGGGGGGGACCATAATCCTTTGGTGGGACTTCCGGATTACAGCCAGGGGATACAGGTCCTAAGGCACGCCTGACCCGAAGGAAGTAGGTCAACCGAATGAGTCCCCCTATTTCATCAGCGGAGCGTCCTTCCGCGGAGCGTCCTGAGGCTAGACGCCGCGGACATCCCCCTCCGCTCCAGGATGTCCCGCCTCGAGTCGACGCCGTCTGCTCCGCCATGGCCCGGCCCTCTGCTCCGGGTTTGCTTCCCTGTCGCGGGATCCCCCGTCCATCGACTCATCGGGTTCCAGCGGGCCGGGAAACCAACGAATCCCCGCCGTCCTTGCGCTCTGCACCGGCACCAGAACCCTGCTCCCATCGCCACGTGCGACCAACACCCCGTACTCATCGTTCCGAAGGCATCGGACCACCTCACCTGCCCGCAGTTTCATCGGTCCCACCGCGCCCGACGCGGCTGGGACATCCCGGTCCTGCACCTGCACCAGATCGCCGACGGTCGTGTGGATGAGAGTGACCGATGGCTTGAACGGCCTCGCGTCGGACATGGTGGTTCTCCTGGGGCTGAAGCTTGGGATGGACCCGGCCCCCGGTGGCCGCCGCAATGGCCTCCCACAGCTACGTCACGGGACGTGAGGGCGAGCGTCCCTACCCCCAAAACGATAGCAAGCCGCATGCCGCTGCGTCCCGAACCGGGTCGGTCTGGATCGGATCGACCGACGACGGCCTCGGGGGGGAGAAGCGGGAGAGGGGGGCCAGAAGGAGGGCCGACGCGGCGGGAAGGAGAAGAAGTCAGGTGCCGACCAGTGAAACGCTTCAGTCCTCTGTCGAGGGAAGGTCCGATTGCGCTCGGGGGTGCGCTCGGGGGCGCGCTCCGGGCTCCTGCTCTGGGACGCTGACGTCGCTCACTACCGTCCGAAAAGTCGCGTGGTCATCCACCGGGCGAGAGGGGGCTGACTCCAGGAGCGCGTGGAAGACGCTTCCGTCGGCTCGCACCATCCGGAGCTCCAAGGTTGCTGGGGAGCCGGTGTTGATGACCGCCCTTCGGTGATGGTAGTAGCCGTCCTGGTCCTCGGGGAGGATGAACCGGGTGAACGGCCGGTCCAACAAGTCGCTTCGGGACGCGCCCAGAAGCTTCGCCCCGGTGAGATTGGCTTCCAGGATCTGCGCGTCCTCCGTCAGGGTGAAATACCCCACGGGGGCCAGGTCGAAAAGATCGAAGTATCGTTCACGGGATAGCTCCAGCTCGGTCCGCGACTGGCGAAGCTCCTCGTTCTGCATTTCCAACTCGATCTGGTGGACCTTCAACTCGTGAAGCATTTCCCGAACCTGGTCCAACGAGAGCCCGTCCATCCCCGGGGGAATGGCCCCCGGGTCCTCCTCCTCCTGAACCTCCCTTACGCGATCCTCGGCCCGACGGCGAAGGTCCTCGGCCTCGGTGTCTCGCTGGTGGACGTACGAGGCGATCTGCAACCGGGAGTTCAGGGTGAGCTTCTCCATGATGTTCCGCAGGTGGCTCTTCACCGTGTGGACAGAGATATGAAGCTCCTTCCCGATGGCCTTGTTGCTCAGGCCATCCGCGATGAGGTCGATCACCTCCCGCTCCCTTGGCGTCAACCGCACCTCTTCGTGGTCCATTGACCCACCACCGCTCGCCACCACCTCCCTCGCGATCTCGGAGAAGAGCGTCACGGTCAACGCATCCGGCAGCACCTTGAGTCCCGATGCAACGGATCGGATGGTGGTCAGGACGACATCGAGGGGGGCGTCCTTCAAGATGAACCCGGACACGCCTGCACTGACGAACTCCTGGAGGTCGTCGAGCTCCGGCAGGAGGTCCATCACGATGACCCTGACTTCCGGAGAGTCCTCCAGGACACTCTGCGCGACCCGCAGGCTATCGCCGCTCTCGAAGCCGAGGTCGAGAAGAACCACATGGGGGCCATCTTTCAGCAGCACCTCGTAACCGCTTGGAGCTTCGGCGACCGCCTGGATGTCCGGGGCCCGATTGAGGATCGAGACGAGAGCTTCCCGGACCAGCCGATTGTCCTCGATGAGGGCGACTCTGATCACCTCGCCCTGGATGGGGGCTGATTCCAACGTCTCGAACGGGGTCGTCTCGGTACCAGTCCCTTCGGGTCTCTGATCCACTTCTGGCCTTCCATGAGCCGGGGTGGGAGTAGGGAACGCCGGGAAGCGCCGGGGCCAAGCCGAAAACCGCTCTGGCCCGCGTAGATGTGCGGCCAAGAACAGGAACAGGAAAAGGAACAGACATTCTACACCATAGCATCGTGACCCGCAGCCAGGCGAGGTAGCCCTTTCTCAGGTGGGGACTTCGTCGATGGGGGCGAAGATTTCTTCGGACAGATCCGTGACGGTCCCGTGTCGGATCCCACCCTGAGCGTGTGGCGCCGCAGAGGCCGCGAGCCGGCTCGAGACGGGCCAGGCAGGAAGCCTGGTTGGTGGGGCGAACCTCGAGGTTGGAAGTCCAGAAGTCGAGGCGGTCCTCCTCCAACTTCCCTGCCTCTCATGGTTCGGGAGTTGCGAGACCCTGTGCTCGGCTCGCGAAAACCCTGGCCGCTCTCCGGCTCGGATCCGGAAGTGACTCCACGCCGTCCGCATCCATCACGGTGGCGCTGGCCTGAGCCTTGGCGCCGATCCCAGTCAGCTCGACGGAGCTGGGCGAAACCTGCACCGTGGCCGGCACCGGGGGGAAGGAGCTCGGTCGCGGACTCGTCGCGCCCTACAAGGAGCGCGGCACCCGGGAGTGCCAACACTCCCAGCTGCATCGCGGGGCGCGTTTTCCGATATCGGGATTCTGTCATGTTCCAGCCTCTTGAACTCATGGCTACCCCCACGCAAGCACCGCCTGCGCGAGATGGGAATCGCAAGATCGATCGAGGGTCGGTCGATCTCTCCCGGGGTTCGGCCCAAATGGAAGTCAGGCCGCCGCCCTCGTTTCCCCAGGTGGCCCTCAACTAAGGACAACGTCCGTGCCGACGGCATGCTCGCGGAACGTTGATGAGGCGAAAGGTCAAGAGTACCAGGACGTATAGGGGGTGTAGCCGGGGCAGGGCCCGATCCCGCGTTCCCCTGGTTTCTGTAACTCTTGCATTGCGGGAGGCCCAGGTGTTCAAGCCCGGGGACGATGGTGCCACGGAGGCCGGGCCGACATGAGGATCACACTCGGGCCGACCGTGGGGACCGAGCGCTCCCGATCTAGGTCACGGACGAAGCCGTCGGAAAACAAGAAACGCCAGGGTCTCCCCGGGAAATCGGGAAAACCCTGGCGTCAGGCGGAACGTCACGCGGATCAGGCGGACGATCCGCGGGGTCATGGCCGCTGCTGGACTCGAACCAGCGACCCCTACGATGTGAGCGTAGTGCTCTACCAGCTGAGCTAAGCGGCCCTGCTGCCGAGCCGGTTCACAACTCCGGCCCGTTCGGAGCGATCCTACGCTCCAGAAGTACCCCCACGGGGAATCGAACCCCGGTTTCCTGGCTGAGAACCAGGTGTCCTA
>REED01000077.1 GCA_007695225.1 Gemmatimonadales bacterium | reverse complement strand
GTCGGGCCATGCCGGACGAGCTCGAGAGCACGGAGATGTACATCACTCTCTTCTATGCGGTGGTGGATCCAACCCGTGGTGAACTCGTTTACGCCAACGCCGGTCACCCCCACGCCTTCCTCATGCGTGGAGAGGATGACGCACCGGAGCGCCTTCCAGCCATCAATCCGCCCATGGGCATCGCCGGCGATATGGAGTACGAGGAGCGCATTGTTCCCTGGGCTTCGGGCCGGGATCTCCTCCTCCTCTTCACCGATGGTCTTTCCGACGATCTGGTTGCCGGATCCCGGCGGGCCGGAGAGTATCGGATTCTGGATGAGGTGGCGAGGCTCCGGGACCGAGGTGCAAGGGATATGGTGGATGCCCTCTTCGACTTGGTGGTGGAGGAGGGCTCTCCCGAGGCGACCCCCGACGACCGGACCGCTGTGGTCCTGAAGGTGTGAGCACCCCCCGGTTCCACCGACCCCGACGTAGCCTCGGTCAGAACTTCCTGGTGGACGGCAACCTCCGGCGCAGGATCGTGGAGGAGGCGGCCATCAACCCAGGGGACACGGTCCTGGAGATCGGACCTGGGCGGGGGGCCCTCACCGATCTGCTGGTGGAGCTGGCGGCGCGGCTCGTTCTGGTGGAGTTGGATCGGGATCTCGCCGCGGATCTCCGCCGACGCTACCGGGACCGACCCTCGGTGGAGGTGGTGGAAGGCGACATCCTGGAGCTTAACCTCAGGGAGTTGGTCGGACACCCGGAGTCCGTCCGGGCCGTGGGGAACATTCCGTACAACATCACGACGCCCATCGTCTTCCATCTGCTGACTCCGCCCCGCCCGGCCGACATCCTCCTCATGGTCCAGAAGGAGGTGGCCGACCGTATCCTCGCCGAGCCGGGCACCGGAGCCTTCGGGGCCCTTACCGTCGGAGTCCAGGCCGTGGCGGAGGTGGAACGGGTGCTTGTCGTGCCACCCTCGGCGTTTCGACCCCGACCACGGGTCGACTCCACCGTGATCCGGATCAGTCCCCGCCGCCCCGCTCCCCTCTCACCCTCGGAAGAGCAGGTGCTCCGGACGCTGACACGCGCCCTCTTCCAGTGGCGCAGGAAACAGCTTCGGAAGACCCTGAAGTCGCACCCCGATCTACGCCTCGCACCTCCGCAGGTGGCTGCACTCCTGGATGCGGCAGGGGCCGAGCCCAAGGACCGCCCCGAAACGGTGGCGCCCGCGGGGTTCGTCGCCATGGCCCGCCTTCTCGCTGCCACCTGAGCAGAACAGGATGATGAGGTGGAATGTGAGCGCACGAACATGAGGGGACCGGCATGAGTCAGGGTCGGGACTCCCGCCCGGGAGCGCCGGCACCGGGATTGCGCCGGCGAGCGGCCGGTCTTCTTGAGCGCGGGCCGGTCCACACCCTTGAGTTGGCGGAGCGCGCTCTGAGCCTCCGCGGGCCGGCGCCCGCCCTATCGGCCGCCGTGTTCAGCCTTCTGGGCAACGACGGACGTTTCCGGGTGGATGCCCAGGGAATGTGGAGCCTCGCCCCGGGAGAGGGGATCCCGGGACCGCCCCTCTCACACCTGTCGTACGCCGTGGTGGACGTGGAGACCACCGGCGGAGCCTGGCGCCGGGGCGACCGGGTTACCGAGGTGGCGGTGGTTCCGCTCAACAATGGAGTCATCCGGGAGGGGCTCGGAACCCTGGTCAATCCCGGGCGCCGCATTCCGCCCAAGATCCAGGGCCTCACGGGGATCACGGACCCCATGGTGGCCGAAGCACCGCCCTTCGAGGGAGTGGCACCCCAGGTGGAGGCTGCGCTGGCGGGAAGGGTTTTCGTGGCCCACAACGTCCAGTTCGACTGGGGGTTCATCCGGACCGAACTCCTGAATGCCCTTGGGGAGGCGCCGGAGCCTCCGCTCCTCTGCACCGTGCGCTTGGGCCGCTTCCTTCTCCCCGGCCTGCGCCGCTACAACCTGGACGCCTTGACGCGACACTTCGGGATCCCGGTACATCAGCGGCACCGCGCCTACGGCGATGCCCTGGCCACCGCCCGCCTCCTTCTGCACCTTCTGAGGGAGGCGGAATCGCAGGGAATACCGGATCTTCCGGCGCTGGAGGCGGCGCTGCAGCGCCGCTCCGACCCCCGCTCCCGGCGCACTCCCGTGCGGTCCCCCCGTCGCTGAAGGCTCAACCTCTCCCCCCTTCTTCCCACGTCCCAACGAGGTGACGCTTCCATGCCTGAGACACCCCGCACTCCATCTGCCCGAGGCGAAGGTCCTGCCACCCCCGCCGAGGCCCGTGACCCGGGAACGGCATACTTCCCACCGGAACTTCCCCTGGTCCGGTCCCGGGACGTGGGATCCATCCGGGTGCATGCGGTGGAAGCGGGGCTTCAGCATCTGGACGGCGGAGCCATGTTCGGGGTGGTCCCCCGGACGCTTTGGGAGCGACGAATCCACCCCGACGAGCGCCACCGGATCCCCTTGGCCCTCCGCTGCCTTCTCATCGAGGCGCCGGAAGCGCTGATCCTGGTGGACACCGGCGTGGGACGGAAGGAGGACGACCGGTTCCGGGACATCTACGGCATCGATAACGAAGGGGACCCGACCCGCCTGGAAGACGGGATCCGGGCGGCCGGGTTCGAGCCGCGGGATGTGGATACGGTGGTCCTTACGCACCTGCATTTCGATCACGCCGGTGGGGCCACCATCTGGAGGGAGGATGGGACCCTGGCGCCTTCCTTCCCCTGGGCCCGGCATGTGGTGCAGGAGGGCGAACTGGCCTTCTCGGGTCGACGAAACGAGCGGATCCGGGCCAGCTACACCCCCGAGAACATCGTGCCCATCACCGAAGCGGGACTCTGGCACACGGTATCCGGGGAGGTGGAGCTCACCCGGGGGGTTCGTTTGATCCCGACTCCGGGCCACACCCCGCACCACCAATGCGTCCTGGTGGAGTCGGATGGGGAGAAGGCCTTCTTCCTGGCAGACCTCTGTCCCACCACGTCTCACATCCGCCTTCCCTGGATCATGGGATACGACCTGGAACCGCTGATTACCCTGGAATCCAAGCGGCGGTTCTGGGAGGAGGCCCTGCGGGAGGAGTGGCTCCTGATCTTCCAGCACGATGCCTTCACGCCGTGGGGGTGGCTGGCTCCCGACGGTCGGGGTCTGAGGTGATTCGGCGGGCCGGGCCGGACAAGGGTGACCTGCGGGGAGGCTTTCCATATATTCAGCAGGCTCGGCCCCAGACGCCTGGTGGTCGGGTCGCCTGAGTCCCCGGTCCCGGATCTTGTGGCGCTGGTATTCCAGAGCCCCCAGGCCCTTCCGCCGGATTCCGACACAACCCCGACAGAGGTAGTCCCCGCTATGAGCGACGCAGCCCATACCCCGGTTATCGTCAGTGGAGCGCGCACGCCCATTGGTCGTTTCCTGGGCGGTCTAGGCCCCCTGGATGCCCCCGAATTGGGAGCCCTCGCGGTGAAGGCCGCCATGGAAAGGTCCGGAATTCCCGGAGATGAGATCGACGAGGTCATCCTGGGGAATGTGGTGCAGGGCGGTGTGGGACAGGCGCCGGCCCGGCAGGCGGCCATCCGCTCCGGGCTGCCCGCCACCATCCCCGCCCTGACCGTGAACAAGGTCTGCGGATCGGGGCTCAAGGCCGTCATGTTGGCGGCCCAGGCTATTCGAGCAGGAGACGTCCGGGCGGTGGTCGCTGGTGGCTTCGAATCCATGTCCAACGTCCCCTACTTCCTCCCCGGGCTCCGGAACGGCCTCAAGTTCGGCCATCGGAAGCTGGTGGACGGCCTCATCCACGACGGACTCTGGTGCGCCTTCGGCCAGTGCCACATGGGCGGGCACGCCGAGTACACCGCCGCCAAGGCGGGGATCACCCGGGAAGAGGCCGATGCCTTTGCCCTGTCGTCTCATGAGAAGGCGGTGGCCGCCATGGACGCCGGCCGTTTCGCTGCGGAGATCGTCCCGGTGGAGATCCAGGGGAGGAAGGGATCCGTCATCATCGATGCCGACGAGAGCCCCCGGCGGGAGACCTCCATGGAAGCGTTGGGTCGACTGCGTCCAGCCTTCCCCCAGGATGCCCCCGACGACATCGAGGAGCTGGTGGTGACGGCAGGGAACGCTCCCGGCTTGAACGACGGAGGCGCCGCCCTGGTGGTGACCTCCCTGGAGTTCGCCCAGACCCACGGGCTCGAGGTGAAGGCCCACATCACCGGCTATGCCTCGGGCGGCACCGAGCCCCAGGACCTCTTCTTCGCGCCTATCACTGCCGTTCGACGCCTCATGGATCGGACCGGAACCGGTATCGACGACTACGACCTCTTTGAGGTGAACGAGGC
>REED01000098.1 GCA_007695225.1 Gemmatimonadales bacterium | reverse complement strand
GAGATCACGGGCTATGGATACGTGTCGATCCTGGACGGCTTCACGGCCACCCCTGAACAGGCCCGGTACGGGGCCCAGGTGGACTGGGGTTATCTGGCGCTTGGGATCCTGTCCTTCACCACCGAACAGTGGCGCTACGCCGGAAACATCGGACCCACCGGGGAGTGGCGGGATCCGACGCCCGAAGAGAACATGGCCCGGAACGACCGGGAGTTCGGGGGGGACCATTTCCGTGACTGGACCCCCTTCGAGCACCCCCAGTTGGGCCCGGTGGAGATCGGGGGATGGATCGAACCCAGCATCGGGAATCCGCCCCCGGAGCTCCTGGAACGGGAGGTCATGGAGCCGGTGACGCGCTGGGTCCTCCATCAGGCGGCCATGACGCCACGAGTCCAGGTCCGGGACGTGGAGGTCATACCGGTGGGAAGTGGGGCCCGGGTCGTGGCCACGGTGGTGAATGAGGGCTTTCTCCCCACAAACGTTACCGAGCACGCCATCCGGGCGGGTCTGGCCCGCCCGGTATCCGTCACCCTGGAGGCGGGGGCCGGGGTGACGCTCCTGTCGGGACAGGGGACCCGGAGCGTCGGCCACCTGGAGGGCTCACCTCCGGTGGTGGTCCGGGAGCTCTTCCCGGCTCTCACCTATGGAGGAGGCAACACGGCCACGGTGGAGTGGGTGGTGGAAGGAAGCGGGGAGGTGGAGGTGCGGGCCGCTTCCCAGAAGGGGGGAACCCATGGCGTCACCGTTTCGGTGGGATCGCGGGCCGGGGGAGCCCCGAGGTGAGGTCGCGGCGGAGACCATCTGGTCAAGGAAGCCCACTTCCACATGGCGTCCGGAAGCATGGCCCCTGACCACGACGTAGCCCACTACTACGACCGGAACACCAGTCGTTTCCTCCGTTTCGGACGAGCTCGGGACAGCTACGCCATCCACCGGGCGCTCTGGGGACCGGGGGTGACGACGCACCAGGAGGCGGGAGACTTCATCAATCGCTGGCTCGCGGACGCCATCCGGGAGTTGGGGATCCCGGAACCTGGCTCGCTGGTGGACCTGGGGTGTGGTGTGGGAGGCACCCTCTTCCACCTGGCGGAATCCTTCCCGGAGAGCCGTCTCCACGGGGTGACCATCAGCCGGCGGCAGGTGGAACTGGCGGATCGGCTCCGGGGCTCCCGAAAGGGAGGAGAGCGCTGTCGCTTCCTCCATGGCGACTTCCACTCCCTGGCGCTGGATCTGGAGGCCGATGTGGTGGTGGCGGTGGAATCCTTCGTCCACAGCACCTCACCCGAAGCTTTCCTCCACTCAGCGGAGGCGCACCTCAGGCCGGGAGGCCTCCTCTTCGTGGTGGACGACTTCCTGGCCCATCCCCGGGATGAGCTGGGGGAGGCCGCCCGTCGCCGGATCCGGGAGTTCGAGGCGGGGTGGCGCCTGGGGAGCCTCTGCACCGTGGAAGAGCTCCAGGCGGCGGGGAAGGCGGCAGGGAAGGGGCGAGGACTCGAGGCGGTGCGGTGCTCCGACCTCACCCACCTCATCCGCCCGGGACGCCCCCGGGACCGCCTCATCGCCCTCCTGAACCCCCTGTTTCGCCGTGGCGGACTCGTCCGGATCCCCTTCTTTGCCAACATGATCGGCGGACATGCCCTCCAGGTGGGCCTCGTGGAGGGATTCCTCCGCTACTGCGCCGTGGTCCTCCGCAAGCCGGCCTGAAGGGAGCCGGGTCCAGAGGGCGATCCGGAGTAGATCCCCGGCGAACCGGGCCTCCGCTTCGCCCTACTTCTCGGGCAGCCTCCACGCCTCCTCCGCGGGAGCCAGGGGCCGCTTCAGCCAGCGGGGCCTCCGCATCCCGTCGGGGCTGTGCTCCAGGGCAGGGCGCGCCATGGCCTTCCAGCGGCGGTAGATCTCCATGGACTTCGCCGTATCCACCACCACGTCCCCCAGCTCCTCGCCAGCCTCGGCTTTCCGGACCCGCACCGCCTTCTGGTGCCAGCAGTGGGCTCCGCTGATGGGATCGGGGTGGACCCCGTGGGTCAGGTTCTGGTGCACCCCCACATCCTTCCACCATACGCGGCTCGTGTCCGGATCGAAGCTCTCGTAGGCGCCCCCTCCCTTCAGGATCCGGACCCGCCACACCCCTTCCGAGGGTCGCTCCAGGCGCACCAGGCTGGACGCGCTGGGGTTCACACCCTCCCCTTCCTTCAGGCGCCACCGCCCCAGGTGGTGGCTCAGGGCCAGGACCCCGGGACGAAGTCCCTCGGTGATCCAGACCCGGTCCACCAGATGCCCGATCTCGGTATCGACCCGGACCAGGTCCCCGGTCTCCACCTTGAGACGGGCCGCGTCTTCCGGATGGAGCCACACCGGGTTTCGATGGCTCAATTCATAGAGCCACTTGGAGTTGGCGCTCCGGGTGTGGATGAGGGTCGGGAGGCGGAAGTTGGGAAGAAGGAGCATCTCCCCCTTCTCCCGGTCGATCTCTCCGGGATCCACATGGCTTCGCAGGGTCCAGGGGATGACATGCCCCAGATCCTTCCATCCCCAATCCCGAAGGGTGGACGCGAAGAACTCGAGCCGCCGGCTGGGGGTGGGGAACCCGGTGCAGGCGCCTTCTCCCTGGTCCTCCGGGTCGCCCGATGCGGGACCGCCTGGCCCACCGGGGCCCCCAGGAGGCGTGCCTTTCCCGGGATCGACCCCGGGAACCACCCCCACCACCTTTCCATCCCGGGATACCCGTCCCTGTGCATCCACCTCCGCCCCGTCCACGGAAACGGCCGCTTCAAAGGGGGTGTAGTTCTCCCGTTTGATCTCGAAGGCACCGTAGCGGCGCATGTACTCCAGGGGGGTGAGTCCCTCCTCCGCCGCGGCCTCTGGGAGCCCCGGCACGGAGTTCTCGAAGATCCACCGGTAGTACTCCTCGACGGTGACGATCTCCCCGGGGCGATAGGGACTCTCGAAGTGCTTCCGGATCCCCAGGCTCCCATCCGGGTCCATCCGGACGGAGAGCTCGACCCAGAACTCGTTCTCTTCCCAGACCTCGCCAGGGTTCGCCTCCCAGGTCCACCGCACCTTCGTCCCGGCCCGCTCCATGGCGACCCGGCGCACCGGCTGCCGGAACCCGATCCACTGCCCGGCGTGGGTCTCCTGGCTCATGAGGTCATGGCGCTCCCCGGCATGCCCCATGGGAAGGACGTAGTCAGCAAAATACGCCGTCTCGTTCCAGGTGGGGGTGAGGGCCACGTGGCACCCCATCTTCTCCTCGTCCCTCAGGGCCTCCATCCACATGAAGCCGTCGGGATTGATCCAGAGGGGGTTGTAGACCCGGGTGAAGTAGACATCCACCGTCCCCCGTCCCTCCATGAGCATGTGGGGGAGGAGGAAACTCATCTCGTAGTGGGACAGGGGCCACTCCTGGGGGAACTCCAGCTCATTCCAGGCGGGAACCGGAGGAGGCTGATCGAAGGGGCGGGGGACGAACTTGTTCCAGGCGTTCATGGAGGTCCCCCCCCGGGTGCCCACGCTCCCCGTCAGCACGTTGAGGAAGAAGAGGCATCGGGAGACCTGCCATCCCCCCAGGTTCCCGATGCTGGCCCCTCGCCACACGTGGGTGGCCAGCCGCCCCTGGCAGTCCGCCACCGCCTCTGCCGCCGCCTGGATCTGCTCCGCAGGCACCCCCGACTCCCGGGCGGCCCGCTCGAAGGTGAAGCGACCGTAGAGCTTCTCCAGCAGCGTTTCGAAGGCCTCGAAAGTGGGTTCGCCGTCGTGCTGGAAGTCCAACTCCGGATAGGGGTTGGAGGAGAAGTGTTCCACCGTTTCCCGCCAGTTCACCCAGCGCTTCATGAAGGCCCGGTCGTGCCGGCGCTCCCGGATGAGATGGGCGGCCATGGCCAGCAGGACGGTGGCCTCGCTCCCGGGCCAGGTGGGGAGCCAGAGGTCGCTCTTCGCCGCCGTGTTGGAGAGGCGGGGGTCGAAGGTGATGAGCTTCGCCCCCTTCTCCATCCCCTCCATGATCCGCTGGGCGTGGGGATTGAAGTAGTGCCCCGACTCCAGGTGGGCGGAGAGGAGGAGGATCACCCGGGCATTGGCATGGTCGGGGCTGGGACGATCCTCGCCGGTCCAGAAGGCGTACCCGGCTCGGGCTCCCGCGGAGCAGATGTTGGTGTGGGAGTTGTGCCCGTCCACCCCCCACGCCTGCAGGACCCGGTTGGTGAAGCCGTCCTCTCCCGGGCGGCCCACATGGTACATGATCCCGTCCCTACGCCGGGCTCGGCTCTCCCGGAGCTTCGCCGCGATCTCCTCCAGCGCCTGCTCCCACGAGATCCGCTCCCACTCTCCCTCTCCCCGGGCGCCCACCCGCTTCAGGGGGAAGAGGATCCGCTCCGGATCGTAGACCTGGTTCAGGGTCGCGGGCCCCTTGGCGCAGTTCCGGCCCCGACTCCCCGGGTGGGCCGGGTTCCCCTCGAACTTCCGGATGTCCAGGGTCTCCCGGTCCACATAGGCCAGGAGCCCGCATGCGCTCTCACAATTGAAGCAGATGGTGGGGACCAGGGTGTAATTGCGGGCCACCCGCCGGGGCCAGGCCTTGGCGTCCCACTCCACCCAGTCCGCCCATCGCTCCCGGGGGGGATACTGGCTCAGGCGTCCGTCCGGATGAACCACAGTCTCCAGGGGAACCGGCTCAGGTGTCCGGTCCGAGACATGGAAGACGGGGAGGCCGAAGGGCGTGTCCTGGCGTGACGGATCGCGGTGTGCCGGGTCCTGGCGTGGCGTGTCAGGGCGTGGCGGGTCCTGGCTCATGATTCGATCCTCAACTGTTGCGCACCCGCTGGGGGGCCATGACGAAGGCATACTCGTAGAGGTAGAGTCCGATCAGGGCCAACACACCGGCCAGGGCGCAGGAAACGAGTCCGACGGCCACCGCCGCCCAGGATCCCAGATCCGTTCCATTGGGAAGAGGGGGAGCCCCGACCCCGGCCGTCTGGACGATGGCCGCCAGCCCCAGGAGAACCAGGGGCGCCACGTGTCCCAGAAGGACCGCTCCACCCCAGAAGTGCCGGCGATACCGGCCCCGGAGGATGGATTCCGCCGCCTCTGATGCGCCGTCGGTCTGATGGGGCATCCCGAACTCCCCCGGAAGGAGGACCACCAGGTTCACCAGGAGTCCGACGACGAAGGTCCACCACGACAGCACCAGGAGGTCGGGGGGAAGGGGGAGAAAGGGATTCATGACGAGAAGGGCCGCCGCACCTGCCACCAAAGCCTGTACCAGGAGATGGGCCGGGAGGAGGGGACTCTGCCAGAGATCCCTCCCCTCCGCCTGCCCGAAGAGGAAGGCGGTATAGGTGGCCGTGAGCCCGGCCAGGGGGATTCCCGCGCCCAGGAGCCAGGGCCGGAGCGCCTCTACGGGACCAGGTGGGATCCACCCCAACCACAGGCCTCCCTCCAGAACCCACCACGCCCCGGCCAGGGAGCTGAAGGCGATGAGGATCCAGGCGCCCCGGACGAGCCAGCTCCGGGTGTGGGGCTTGAAGAGGACCCAGAGGAATCGCTCCGGCCGCTCCAGGTCCGCCACGAGGAGAACCGTGGTGGCCGCCAGGAGGAGGAGGGCCAGAAGGCCTCCGGCCAGGAAGGTGGGGGCATGGAAGGGGATGAGGCCCGCCAGGAACCCCCCGGCCAGAAGGAGGAAGAGTCCGGAAGCCACCCCCTTGGTGACCAGGTAGGCCGGAACCGGCCAGTGCCAGGGGACCCGGTGCTCCACATCGTAGGCCGTCCGGACCATCTCCCCTGCCACCCTCCCCGATCCGATCCGGATGGGACCGTCGGAAGCGTTGGAGCCCGGCCCGGTGGTGGGTCCCATTCGCTCCGTCCAGGCGTAGCCGCCAGGATCGGGAGCCGTGGCGCCGGGGTGGAGCCCCGTCTCCTCTCCGTCCACATAGAAGAGCTTGGGCCGCGTCCCCTGTTCCGGCTTCCGCACCGTCACCTTGTGCTGGGCAAGCATCCGGGAGATCTCCGAGTCCCCATCGTCCAGGTCCCCGGCAATGATGGCATGTTCCGGGCACACCACCACGCAGGGGGGTTCCATCCCCAACTCCACCCGGTGGGCGCAAAAATGGCACTTGGCCGCCGTCCCTGACTCCGGATCGATATGGATGGCGTCATAGGGACAGCCCTGGAGACAGGCCTTGCACCCGATGCACCGGTCCGGATCGAACTCCACGATCCCATCCCGGCGCTGGTACATGGCCTGGGTGGGACAGATGGCGACACAGGGAGGGTTGGCGCAGTGGTTGCACCGGGTCACCTGGAAATGGCGCCGGACATCGGGGAATGCCCCGGTCTCCACCGTCTTCACCCAGGTCCGGTGCACACCCAGGGGAACCTCGTTCTCCGCCTTGCACGCCGTGGAGCAGGCGTGGCAACCGATACACCGGTCGTTCCGGATGAGGAATCCGTAGTTCATGAAAGCCGACGAGGGAGGGGAGAGGAAGGAAAGGAGGGCCGCTACCGGCGAGGCGAACGCACCGCGGCCGACACACCACCCAGGGAGGCGAGAATACGTCCCGACAAGCGGAAACTCAATACGAGGTCCCGAACTCCGGTCGCCCGGAGGGAAGGGAAGATGGCCGGGGGTAGGGGGAGATAACCCCTTTGGAGCGGCCGCTCCCCACAAAGGAGAATACCCCCGGGTGGGATCACGTCCACTCAGGGGGCCTCATGTCTGCCGGCGGATGTGAAGGTTCCTTCGTGAGGTGATCACCCACGTGCGGGCGCCTGGACCCTTGTTCGTCACCCTTGCGTTTCCTCTCTCATGCCCGCAAGGATTTCCACGGCTGTTTCACCGGCTTTCCCTGGCTGGACTCCCACCGGACCCTCAGCGGATCGCAACCGGACGCGCTCGTTTCCGGAGGGAACCGCTCCCTCCCCGATTGGACGCCTGATCCATGAACCCGACCCCTGCTCTCACGACTCTCCCCCGACTGACGAAGCCTCCTCCCCGGGTCCGTACCCGCAGCCGGGGCCGGGGCCGCTCCGCCGGCCCCCTGCACCCGATCCTCCTCATGGCAGTCCTCCTACTGGCCCTTACGGCATGTGACGACGGTCCGTCGGAAAGGCCTGGGGCCGGCCCGCCCTCGGGGTCCACCGCGGACGAGTTTCCCCTCATGGATTGGACGGTGTCGGAACTCCAGTCGGCCATGTCCGACGGCAGCCTCACGTCCCGGGAGATCACCGGCCTCTACCTGGATCGCATCGAAGCGCTGGACCGTCAGGGTCCCACCCTCCGGTCCATGATCGCAGTGAACCCGGAGGCGCTGGCCGTCGCCGACAGTCTGGACGAGGAGCGTCGCCAGGGGCGACTTCGCGGCCCGCTCCACGGGATCCCCGTGGTGCTGAAGGACAACATCGACACCGCGGATCGCATGCCCACCACCGCCGGGTCACTAGCGCTGGAGGGGAGCATCCCGCCCCGGGACGCCTTCATCGTGGAGCGCCTGAGGGAGGAGGGGGCCATCCTCCTGGGGAAGGCAAACCTCAGCGAATGGGCCAACTTCCGCTCCACCCAGTCCTCCAGCGGGTGGAGCGGGGTTGGGGGACAGGTCCGGAACCCCTACATCCTGGACCGGACCCCCTGCGGGTCCAGCTCCGGATCCGGGGTGGTGGTGTCGGCCAATCTGGCGCCCCTGGCGGTGGGGACGGAGACGGACGGATCCGTGGTCTGTCCCGCGGCGGCCACCGGCGTGGTGGGGATCAAACCCACCATCGGACTGCTGAGCCGCTCCGGGATCATCCCCATCGCCCACAGCCAGGACACCGCCGGCCCCATGGCACGGACCGTGGCCGACGCCGCCGTCCTCCTTAACGCCATGGTCGGGTCCGACCCCCGGGACTCCGTCACCGACCCGGAGTCGGGTCTGGAGGGCCGTCCCCGGGTGGTGGAAGAGGACTATACCCGCTTCCTGGAGGACGCCACCCTGGTCGGTGCCCGCATTGGAGTGGTTCGGGAGGGACTGACGGGATACCACCCCGCCACGGACCGGCTCTTCCAGCAGGCGGTGGAGGACCTCCGGAACGCCGGGGCCGAGGTGGTGGACGACCTGGCTATTCCGCACCTCGGGGAGTATGGCGAGGCGGAGTTCACCATCCTCCTGTACGAATTCAAGGATGGGCTGAATGCGTATCTCTCGGGCCTCGGGGCGGGGGCCCGGGTGGGTTCGCTGGCGGACGTCATCGCCTTCAACGAGGCGGAAAGGAAGCGCTCCATGCCCTTCTTTGGGCAGGAAATCCTCCTCATGGCGCAGGAGAAGGGAGACCTGACGGAACCCGAGTACCTGGAAGCACTGGAGACCGCTCGCCTGGCCGGGGCCGGCATCGATGCCCTCATGGAGGCCCATTCACTCGATGCCCTGGTGGCGCCCACCACCACCCTTCCTTGGGCCATCGATCCCGTGGTGGGCGACCACTACCGGGGGGCGAGTTCCACCCCTGCCGCCGTGGCCGGCTACCCCAACATCACCGTCCCCATGGGTCGGGACTTCGAACTACCGGCCGGGATCTCCTTCTTCGGCCGGGCCTGGAGCGAGGGGACCCTCATCGGGTTGGCCCAGGCCTACGAAACGCTCTCGGGACATCGGACGCCGCCCCGATTTCTTCCCTCCCTGGACGCCCCTGGACTCGAAGGCGGGGCAGGGGGCTGAGACGGTCCGGCCGGACCCTTCGATCCGGCGAGACCCCTCTATCGAGGAGGGCAGAGACGCCGCAGGGCATCTACATCTGAGGCGTCCACCGCCAACTCCAAACGCCCGGAAGCCTCCAGGACCCTGCTGGCATTCATGATGGACCCGGGGGTTCGGGAGTGCTCCAGGCCCAGGGCATGACCCAGTTCGTGGGCCAGGACCAGGAGGAGGTGGTCCCGGCTGGTGAACTGGAAGACACGGATCTCCCGCTCCACCGCCACCACGAGCCCGTCCCGGGTCTGCACTTCCTCGCGGTAGAGTCCCGCCTCCACGGGGCCTGCGGCCGGAGACGTCTGGAATTCGGCGACGCTCTGGTTGTAGTCCCGGATGGCCTGGTTCAGGGCCTCGGTTTCCCGGGCGAGGTCCGTACCCTCCCGGTTCAACTCCTCCGCCATCCGGTTGAGGAGCCGGCGCTCCCCCTGGAAGCCTTCTCCGATCTCGGCCAGCCGCTCGGCCTCTTCCGGCGGGGCGCCGCCCTGCTCGTTCCAACTCGACACCAGGCGGTTGTGGCTCTCCAACTGGCGGTCCAGGCTTCGGAGGCGTTCCTGGTGGTCGTCGCGTCGCTGGTCCAGGTCGATGCGCCGGACTCCCAGATCGGCCCGCCACCTTTCCAGCCGATCCAGGACCCCCTGGAACGCGTCGGCCCCCTGGGAGTGGGCCGCAGCCAGGGCCTGACGATGGTCGAAGACGAGGTGGACGGGGAAGCCCCCTTCGGGATCGTGGATGAAAAGGCGGCGGCGGGCCCCGTCTTCCCAGAGATGGGTCGCCATACGGATCGCCTCCTCCAGTTCCTCACGACCCATGCCGAAGCGAGGATCCACTTCCCCCACCCGCCAGGCCAGGGGAAGATCGCAGACCCGGGGAGAGCCGGGAGGGGCCTCTGTGGCAGGGACACCGACCGGCGCCATTGCAAAAGGGCGGGGAAGGGCCTCCCCAGAGGCCGCCTCGGGTCCGGGGGGACCGAGGAGGAGGGCGGGAAGCAGGAGAGCGGCGACGCGCATGGCTGAGGACCGGAGTCGGAGTCTATGGATGGACGGGCTCGGCCCCTCCTGAGACACCGGATCCCGGGACCGGGGTCCCGTTGAGTCTATCCCTGTGGGGCAGCGGAAAGACCGTACTCGAAGGTGGTCATCTCCCGGAACTCCTGGACCCGCTGGCGGATCTCGTCGGGGCCCAGGTCGGCAAAGCGGCGGATGGAGAAATCTTCCACCGCGAAGGACCCCAGAGCCGAGCCGAAGACGGTGGCCAGGCGCAGGTCTTCCAAGGTGGTGGTCCCCGCCGAGGCCAGGTATCCCAGGAGCCCTCCCGCGAAGGCGTCGCCTGCCCCGGTGGGGTCGAAGACCTCCTCCAGGGGGTATCCGGGCACGAAGAAGACCCGGTCCTCCACGAAAAGGATGGCCCCGTGCTCCCCCTTCTTGATGGCCACCATCCGGGGGCCACGGGCCTGGATCCACCGCGCCGCCTGAAGGAGGTTCGGCTCTCCGGCCAGCTGTCGGGCCTCGGAATCATTCACCAGGAGGAAGTCCACCCGCGTGAGAAGCTCCAGCAGGGCGTCCCGACTTCCCTCGATCCAGAAGTTCATGGTATCGCACACCACGAGTTCCGGCGCTTCCACCTGGTCCAGGACCTCCATCTGGAGGCGGGGATCGATGTTCCCCAGGAAGACGTGCCGGGCATTCCGGAAGTTGGCTGGGATCCTGGGACGGAAGTCGGCGAAAACCCCCAGGCGGGTCTCCAGGGTCTCCCGGCTGTTCAGGTCGTAGCTGTATACGCCGGACCAGCGGAAGCTCTCTCCCGGGGCCGTCATCAGTCCCGAGAGATCCACCCGGCCATTCATGCTGGACCGCAGTTCCTCAATGGGATAGTCCTCCCCCACCACTCCCACCACCTGTACCGGGGCCAGGAGGGAGGCTGCGGCGGAGAAGAACACCGCCGAGCCTCCCAGGACCCCATCGGCCTTCCCGAAGGGGGTTTCCACCGAATCAAGAGCTACGCTTCCCACCACCAGAATGGACATCCCTTCTCCCTCTTACCTCAGTGTGTAGCCGCAATGGCACGCCGGATGGCGTCCGCGGTGATCCGGGCCCGGTACTCCACGAGCTTCCGGCCGATTTCCACCATGTCCTCCACGGGACCCAACTCGACGCCATTGATGTGGAAGAGCCCCGCAGCGATCCGCTCCTCCGCCCGAACCAGATTGGGGTCCACTGTCATGACGATGGCCGAGTGGTGGACGTCGTCATGGTGCTCGTCCCGAGTGGCGGAACAGACGTCGGGCTCCTGGTGGATCCCCAGTTCCTTCAGGTACTCGCAGCTCCAGATGTCCTCCCGGTAGTACTCAGGAATGTAGTGCACGAACACGCCTTCGTCGCCCCACTGGGCCGTGAGCCGCTCCGCCACCTCTGACATCCCCCCCTGGTTGCCTCCGCTGTCCCCGATCATGACGATGTGCCGGAACCCGTGCTGCCGGAGGCTCCCGGCCATGTCGGTGAGAACCTCCATGAACACCTCGTTCCGGAGGCTGAAGGTTCCGGGAAAACGCATGTGCCCGGATGGCGGGTCGATGTTCCCCTCGGGCACAAGTTTGAGGATGGGAGCGATGAGGGTGTTGCCAACTTCCCGGGCGATGGCCGGGGCCATGGCCTCCAGGACATAGTTGTGCTTCCCCGTCACCATGTAGGGCCCGTTCTGCTCGATCCCGCCAGTGGCAATGAGGGCGATCTCCGCGCCTCCGGCGACGGCGTCCCGTACCTCCAGCCAGGTCATCTCCTCGATGAAGAGGGTCGGTCGCTCGGCGATGGGTCGGGGCATGTCCAGCGGCGGGCCTCCCTGGGCCTCGAGGCCGGAGAGAGGCATCAGGAGGAGGAGAGGGAGCAGGGAGAGGAAGGTCCCGTACAAGGGGACGGCCGGCCGGGGTTCGGGCACAGAACAGGCACCACCGGTCATGTGGTTTCGGCCCTGGGTCCGCACCTGTGATCGCACGCTTCTCATCCAGAATCTCCCGCGTTGGGGGGCAGGGCAGCAGGAGGGACTGAGCCCCCCCGCGTTGGAACGCACCGGAAATCCCGCAAAGGAGAGGGACATCGCCCCATCCTCCTTCGCCACGGGAGCCCGGCGGAAAGGATGGCGCTGAGGGACCGGGACGGGCAAGGGCTCAAAGGCTGTTGAAGAAGTACAGGGCGCCATCGGCGGATCCCGTGGTTCCGCCCGATCTCACATCCCCTCCCTGGAAGGGTTGTCTGGGACAGCTATGCTTTCCTGGAGGAAGCGCTCCCATCCCCAGGCCAGGAGAAAGAGAAGGACAGCCGTGAGGAGATGGGCAGGTGCGGCCCCCGGAAATGCGTTGAAGGCCATTTCCCGGAGCGAATCCAACGCCAGCACCGTGGCCACGAGCCAGGGTAGCGCGGCAAGAGGCACCCGTGGCCGCAGCCACACCGCAAGAAGGATCAGCGCGCCGCCCAGGAGGGCTCCCCCCAGGAACCAAGCCGCCGCCGTATCCTCGGCCCCTGGCCGGACGATGGCCAGCCCCCCCGCGATCAGGAGCGCCGTGCCGGGAACGCGCCGTCGCGCCCACCCTCCCGTAACCCATTCCACTCCCCTCACCACCAGGAGAAGGAAGAGGGAATAGGTCGCGAAGGGAACCACGGCAGAAAGGGCCGGTCCCACCCAGGGCAGGTAGCTCCCTGCGTCCCCGTATGCGGGCCATAGGGGTCCGGCCACGCCCCCGATGCGTCCAGCCAGAGCCAGCCCCCCGGCCGCAAGCATCCCCAGGGCCACCCCGGGGGCGGCTCCCCTCCATCTACCCGTCCCGTGTCGGGACATGGAGGCACCAACGCTGCTCCCCACAAGGCCCGCATTCAACCCCAGTCCCGCCCCCGCCACCCCCCCGGAGAGGAGGAGCCCCACCACCGCGATCACCAACTGCTCGCCAAACCCCTGCGTGGTGGTGAACCCGAGAGCGGTGGAGGGGAGCCCGTTCACCCCCGATAGGACCACCGCCGGGACGACCACAGCCACCACCGCCACCGCCGAGGGGAGATGGAATTTCCCCCGGGCCCACCGGATCCCCCCGGCCAAGGCCCCCACCGTGAAGAGAAGAAAGAGCAGTCCGCCGGAAAGGCCGCCCAGCAGTCCGCGCCGCCCGCTCCGATCCCGTTCCTCCCGGTCCCATTCTTCTGGTGTATGAATGAAGCGGACGTGGTCCGCAGGAGCCTCTCCCACAATCGCCACCCGGATGCGGAGCTCACCCCGGGTTAGGGGATGGCTCTCCGGGTCCTCCCAGGTGAAGGTCCAGTCCCTCCGGTTCGGGCGGTGGGTCACCTCGGCGGAAATCTCCCGGATCCGGGCAAGCTCCGGAGGATGGGGGTGCTCGCCGAACTCCCGGGTCAGGAGTTCCTCCGCCTGAGCCCGAGCCTCCTCTTCCTCCAGAGCGCGGCCGGGCCGGTCCTCAGGGAGGCGGTGCTGGATCCGGCGAAGGCGACCCTGGGCCTCCAACTCCACCCGGAACTCCTCGGCCCGCTCCTCCACGGGTCCGGTGAATCGGACAAAGCGAACGACCCAGCCGGGTTCGGGAAGGTACGAGCCCAGCAGGGCATCATAGGCTTCCGGCCCCTCCTCGTCCCATACGAAGCGGTGGGTGGTCCCCGGTCCCCCCCGGACCGCTGTGAGGACCCGCCATTCCGGATCCAGATCCGTCCCCCGCTCCGCCAGCGCCTCCCGGGCGCGCTCCGCCGCCCCGCTCCGATCCATCTCCAGCCGAGGAGCGTCGGGCACGAACCGCACCCCGCCCACCACCAGGAGGACGAGCCCCATTCCGGCACACGCCATCAGGAGGCTCGAAGAGAGGGGACGGGGGATCGAACGGGGGGAAGGGGGGCGGGGCCCGTCCTCCCCATGCGGCGGGGCGAGGCTCTCCACACGCTGCTCAGGTCTCCATGACCGATTCCAACCCCAGTCCGGAAGCTGGGCGGGAAATCCCCGGCGAACACCGTGGTAGAGGACGATCCAGAGAGGAAGGAGTCCCAGCGCCACCACCATGGAACGGTCCAGCCAGATTCCGGGAGTGGCTGAGACCCAAAGAGGGAGGGAGATGAGGGTGAGGTTGTAGCTGGCATGGGCCAGGATCACCGGGACCAGGCCGAAATAGAGGTAGAGCACCCCCCAGAAGAGGGCGGGAAGGATCAGCTCCACCAGGCGGGCATACGAGGGCTGCTGAGGGTAGTCGGCGTGCCCCGCGGCGAAGAGCACCGCCTGGAGGATGAGGGCTGCCCCGATCCACCACGCCCGTCCTCCGAATCGGCTCCCGATGAGGGCCGCGCCGGCAATGGGGACGGCCCGGAACAGACTCTCCTCCCAGAAGCCAGAGAAGAGGGCGATGGAGACCGCAGTGAGCCAGGGAGCATAGCTGGCCAGTAGATCGGGCTGGATGAGCGCCTCGGAGGGGGTCCACCACCCATCCCTCCGCATGGCGAAGAGATAGAAGGCCACCACGAACCCCACTTCCAGAATGGCCACCAGGTAGCCACCCACCGTCCGTCCCACCGCCGGGAGTGAGGAAGCCACCTCCGGATTCCAGAGCCGCCACTGCTGGGGATGATGGGGGAAGGCCCGACGCCCGAGGCTCTCCGCCGCCATGAAGATGAGGGCCAGGAGCCCGGTGCCGACCACGAAAAGGGCAGCGGCCTCCAGGATGCGCTGGAGGAGGAAGGTGTTCGAGGATAGGGCCGTGTCATATCCCATCCAGCTCAGGGGCAGCTGGTTCAGGGACCCCAGGGCCATGACCCCGGCCACCACCCCACCCCAGACCAGGGGCGTGCGCCACTCCAGCCACCGGCTTCTGAGAAGATGGAAGGTCCCGTACCCGCACCCCACGAGAAAGAAAAGGACCAGGAAGAGGAGACTGGCCCCCAGGGCGATGCGCGTATTGGCCCCTCGCATCTCGGCGTACCGGAGGGAAAAGGCCTGGGGAACCCGGACGAAGGGCGCCACCTCGGAGAGTTCATCCCCCGCTACGCCCAGTCGGAGCCGGATATCCCCCTCGCCCAGTTCCACCCCGGATCGGAGGTAGACGAAGGAGTGGTCCACCCTTCCCCCGGGGCGGACCTCCTGCGAGCTCTCCACCAATTCGTAGCGAGGGAGGTCCACCTCCCACGCTTCCACGGCTGCGGCCTCTGCTAAGGCCCGAGCCGCTTCAGCAGGAAGGGCGGCGCCGGGGGCGTCCTCGGGAAGGCGAAGTCGGAAACCGTAGACCCGGCCATCGGGGGCGAAGCGGATGGACGCCTCCTGGGTCTCCCCTTCCCGGAAGTGCCGAACTTCCCATCGATACGGATGATAGTCTCCATCCCGCCGGAGGCGACCCAAGGGGTCTTCCTCGCCCAGCTCCAGCTCCAGGTAGGTCCGAACCTCCGGGGCTGGGTCGGAGAATGTGGCCGCCTGACGAAAGCCCTCGGGGCCCCAGTTCCTCCGTTCCGCGAGTTCCCGCGCTGCCGCCAGCGCGCCTTCCCGGTCCATGGCCAGTTCCAGGTTCACCACAGGGAAGGCCTGGGCGAAGTACCGGACAGAGAAGACCACCGACCCCGCAACCAGAGCGGTCAGAAGTACCCAGAAGAGGGGACTGCGCGTGAAGGAGGGACCGTGGAGCATCAGGAGCGGCCGGAGGGAGGGCGGGAGGCCCGTGGCGGGGGCGGAGGGAGTCGGGGGTCTACCGGTGGGAGGTCCACCGGCACCCGGGTGCGGCGATGATGGGACGGGGTGAGTTCAGTGGTGTCCCAGCACCGGCCTGGGGACGTAGGATGCCTCCAGGGCCTGGATCTCCCCCGCCTCCAGTTCCAGGGTAACCGCTGCCAGGGCGTCTTCCAGATGCGCCATCTTCGTGGCTCCGATGATGGGGGCGGTCACCCCCGGCCGCGCCAGGAGCCAGGCCAGGGCCACCTGGGCCCGGCTCACCCCCCGGGCCTCGGACACACTCCCCACCGCCTCCAGGATACGGTCCGCCTCCGGGTAGCTGTAGAGTCGCCGGGCATAATCGTCCACCTGGCCTCGGGGGGTGGCCTCCTTCCGGTCCGGGGGACGGGTCAGGTAGCCCCGTGCCAGGGGGCTCCAGGGAAGGAGCCCTATTCCCTCCTCCCGGCAGAGGGGATTCATCTCCCGCTCCTCCTCCCGGTACAGGAGGTTGTAGTGGTTCTGCATGCTCACGAAGCGCGTCGTTCCCGCCCGCTCCGCCACGTGAAGGGCCCGGGCGAACTGCCGGGCGAACATGCTGCTGGCGCCGATGTATCGGACGTGTCCGGCCTTCACCACGTCGTGGAGGGCCTCCATGGTCTCCTCGATGGGGGTATGGTAGTCCCACCGATGGATCTGGTAGAGGTCGATGTAGTCCACATCCAGCCGTCGGAGGGAGTCGGTGACGGCAGCGAAGATGTGCTTCCGGTTGAGTCCTCGCCGATTCGGCCCCTCCTCAACGGGGAAGAAGACCTTGGTGGCGAGGACCACATCATCCCGTCGGGTGAATTCCTTGAGGAGGCGGCCCGTCACCTCCTCGCTCACCCCCCGGGAATACATGTCGGCGGTGTCGAAGAAATTGATCCCCGCCTCCACCGCCCGACGGACGAAGGGGCGGGCCTCCTCCTCGGGGAGAACCCAGTTCCGCCATCCCGGATCCCCGTAGCTCATCATCCCCAGGGCGAGACGGGAAACGGAGAGGCCCGTGGATCCCAGGCGGGTGTACTCCACCCTCAGCCGGCGGTGAGGGAAGTGCTCCGGGCCGTCTCCCGCTCCTGGACTCCCCGCTGGAAGAGCCGCTGGATATGCTCACTGGTGCGGAAGTCGGTGAGGATCTCGGCCCGCCGGCTGGTGGTGGACTCGTGCAGCACATAGGCCAGGACGGTGGCCATCACCGCGCCTTCCTCGGTACCGGTGGCCGAGAACCGGCGCTGGAAGTCCCGAAGGAGAGGGAGAAAGGCATTGCTTTCCCATTCCTCTACGCTCCGCTCCAGCCCCATGAACTCGTTCAGGACCTGGAGGTAGGCGGGATCGGCGGGACGGTGCCAAAAGGAGACATCGGCACCGAAGGCGTCCACACGCATGGGAAGGTAGAGATTGGCGCCACGGGGAACCTGCCGGATGAGGGCCGGATTGAAGCGGCGGACCTCGTCCACCGAGAGCCCGGTGCGCTGGGTCACCTCGGTGAGGGGGATGTTCCGGGGCGCCCGCATGGCGTGGATCCGGGTCTGGGGAACGCTCTCCATGAGCGCCCGCACAGTGTAGGTATTCCCGAAAACCATCTCGGCATAGAGGAACGAGCGGGGACCGTAGCTCCTCACCACTTCCCGATACTCGCTCAGGGAGAGCGTCCGCAGATCCCGGGCCAGTTCCGAGCCCATGAAATACTGCTCCCGGATCTCGGTCCCGCCGAGGCGGGCCCCGTTGATCACCGTGCGGCCCACGTTGGTGCCTCCGGCATGGTGTTCCGAAAGGGCCGGGATGAAGGACCCGTACTTGGTGGCCAGGATGGTGAGGTACGCGGCGCAGTAGGGGGCCTGGGTGGTCTGGTTGTGCCCCTCGATCTCGTTCGGAGCCAGGCGCTTCATGAGGTTCCAGTTCTGCTCCAGCCACTGGCAGAAGCCCATCGCACGGGCCTCGGAGCGGATGGTCCCATTCAGCCCCGACTCGATAACGGCCTGGGCGAGCCCAATCTCGGCGGGAACCCCGAATCGCTCATAGATGGCCCCCCAGTCCTCCAGGAATGCTCCGTAGCGACGGGCGTTGGGCGACAGGAAGCGCCCCCGGGTGGCATTGTGGACCACCGGTCCCGCCGAGGCCTCGAGGATCTCGGCCACCTGGTCCCTGCGCTGGGTCAGCCGGCTCTCCAGACGCTGACCGTTCACCGTCCCCGCCAGCGATGGATCCACCCAGCGTGCCTCCCGGCTCCAGTCGCCGCGGACGGGGAACACGGCCAGCAGTCGCCCATCGTGGGCACTGCCGTAGGCCACCGACCCGTCGGGAATGGTGAAGACGTGCTGCCAGAATGCGTACCCGGGACGGAACCGCTCCATGGCGCTCTGGTCCAGTTCGAGCCGGCCACGACTCAGGATTTCCAGCAGGACCTCATCGGGCGACCGGGTCGGATGGGCCCGAGAACCCGCCTCCTCACCCAGTCCGTCCACGGCCTCGGTCCGGTCCCCGCTCCGTTCTTCAGCGATGGGTTGCTGGGCATCAGCCGTCGCGGACCAGCAAAGCACCACGGCGAGAAGGAGGCCTGGCGCGAGGATCGATGAAACGGGGGACGAAGGGAGAATTCGCATGAATCGATCCGGCTGGACGGGAGCACGTCGGGCGTCGGGAATAAATATGTGTTTCCAAGCCCCGGAACGCGAGTATTTCCGGATCGGCGCAGTCCGGGGGTGTGCTTCCTCCCACCCCGAGCCCGACCGACCCCGCCGAGGCCTTCGGAAGTCAGACCTTCTCCCGATCCCCGATCGTCTCCCCGTTCCGGGTTTCGTCGGCAGGGTCGCTACCCGGCCCACCCAGCGGGGTCCGGAGCATCCCCCCCAGCGTCTGCCACCGATCTTCGTCGAACCCTTCCAACCCCAGCTGGATGGTCCGTGCATCCTCCCGGAGCCGGAAGGAGCGGAAGATCATGTCCCACCAGGGCAGGATCGATCCATAGTTGGAATCGGTTTCCGGCTGCCAGCGGCTGTGATGGACCCGGTGCATGGCCGGGGTGACGATGACGGCCAGGAGCCCGTGGTCCATCCACCGCGGGATGCGAAGGTTGGAATGGTGGAAGAGGATCACCGGAAGAAGGAGGGCTTCGTAGATGGCCAGATGCCAGAGCGACATCCCCAGGAGGGGGAGGACTGCCAAGCGAGCCATGGAAGAGAGGACCATTTCCCCCGGGTGGAACCGGAGGCCTGTGGAGACGTCCATGGCCGGGTCACTGTGATGCATCCGGTGGAACCGCCAGAGGAACGGGATCCGGTGGTTCGCACGATGCCAGAGATACATCCAGAGGTCGAAGAAGAGGATGGCCAACCCGAGAGTCAGCCACCCGGGGGCGTCCAGGATCCGGAGCAGCCCCACGCTCCGATCCTCGGCCCAGACCTCCACCGCCACGAAGACCGCGCCGAAGAGAACGGCCATGAGAAGGGCATTCCCCGCCCCCAGCGCCAGGTTCCTGGCGTCATGGCCGACCCTTTGACGCATCCCCTTGGGGAACTCGGGATAGAAAGGGAGGAGCCCCTCCCCCGCCCAGAGGAGGACCAGGAAGATCCCGGCTATGATGGTCTTCGGTTCGATCTCCATTTCGCCTCCAGAATCCTTTCTCCGGGTAGCCGCCTGCGACGCGGCTCCCTGGCGCTCCCAACGGTGGCGCCCCTGGACTTCTTTAACGGCCTTTTGACTCCGCCGAAAGCCCCCGACTGGACGCTCCGCCCCTGGGTCCCGAGATTGCCTCCTCAGAGGGGACGGTGTCCGCGGAAGGAGGGTGCCGTCGTGGAGGATGCGGCTCAGCGGTGGACCGGGGAGATTCCAGTGGAGGGAGAACTCATGGAACTGAAAATGTTGGAAGGCGCCTGCTTGAAGAGCCGCGAGCTACTCCCGAGCCCCTGGAGGGAAGGACGAGCAAGGGAACCCATCGCTGGCCAGCCCGGAGCTTGGGCCACCGGTTCGGTGGCCACGGCCAGAGCGCGTTCCTCGGGGTATACCGCCTTTCTTGCACTCCTCCTTGCCGGCGCGCCTGCGGTTTGGGCCCAGGACGGCCCCGACCCGGAGGCGGCAGACCTGATCCGCCTCACGGCCACCCCGGCCACCGTGGTGGTTGCCGTAGGGGAAACCGTCCCCTTCGAGGTCCTGGCCTTCGACATGGACGGGAACCCGGTGGAGCCCCAGCTACGCTTCTCCGCTCCACGCACCGGTCTCCACGTCCGAGACGGCGAGGTGCTGGGGCGGCAGGTGGGGGAGTACCGGATCCATGTCTCAGTGGTCACACCCGATGGGGCCCGGAGCGTCCCCGCCTCCATCTACGTGGAAAATCCGCCTCCGGGCATGCCTCGGGGCCCGGCTCCGGTCCTGGAGATCCCGGTCCGGGTTGTCTGGCCCCCGGTGACCCGGGTGGAGGTTGGGGCAGCGCATCCTTCCCTCGTCCAGGGGACCCGGGTCCTGCATCGAGCCCTGGGCTTTCACGAGGATGGGACGTCCCGTGACGACGTAACGGCGGAGTGGCGTTCCTCGGACCCGGAGGTGGCTTCGGTGGACCGCCATGGGTTCGTCACGGCCCACGGGACCGGCCCCGTCACCATCACGGCCCAGGTCGAGGAGAGCACCGGGAGCCTGACGTACGAGGTGGCTCCGTTCCCGGCCCGGTCCCTGGAGCTGGAAGGAGGGGCGGAGGTGGCCCGGGCGGGCGACGTCCTCCGCTACCGGGTCCGGGCCCTCGATGCAGAGGGCGCTCCCGTACAGGACCTCCCGACGGAATGGAGCTACGCCTTCCACCCCCATGACACGGTGCAGGCCCGGGGGAGTGCCGGAGAGGTTCGGGACGGGGTCTTCGTGGCGGAGGTCCCCGGCGTCTACACGGTCATGGCCCACGCCGGCCCCCTCATGGCTCGCTCCACGGTGGAGATCCACCCTCGGCAGGTGCTTCACCGGGTCCACCCCGTGGGCCGGGGCGAGGTAACCCACACCATGACCCATGACTTCTGGGTCTTCGAGGGATTGGATGGGCGGGACTACGCCATCACCGGGACCACCGGAGGGACGGCTTACATCTGGGACGTCACCGATCCCTCGGCCATCGTGAAGACCGACTCCATCCAGGTGGATGCCCGGCAGGTCAATGACGTGAAGGTGTCTCCGGATTCCCGCTATGCCGTCCTGACCCGGGAAGGAGCCTCCACCCGGGTGAACGGGGTCATCATCCTGGACCTGGCGAACCCGCGCCACCCCCGCATCGCGGCGGAGTTCACCGAGGAACTCCGGGGAGGGGTCCACAATGCCTGGCCCGAGAATGACTACCTCTACGCCCTCTCCGGAGGGGAACGCTATGTGATCATCGACATGGCGGAGCTGGATCGTCCCCGGGTGGTGGGGAGCTACAACCACCCCAACTCCTCGATCCATGACGTCATCGTGCACGACGGACTGGCGTATTCGTCCGAGTGGGAGAACGGGGTGGTGGTGGTGGACGTAGGCAATGGAGGCTGGGGCGGAAGCCCCTCCAATCCGGTCCTGGTGAGCCAGATCCACTTCCCCGAGATGCTCACCCACACCCTCTGGCCCTACCGCCAGGAATCCACCGGCCGGTTCTACCTCTTCGCATCCGATGAGCTCTGGCCCCGGGTGGGGACCCCTCTGGAGGGATATACCGATCTCCTTCCCTTCGATCCCGACACCGGGGAGGGGGGACGGCCGGCCCACACCGGCGGTTACGTCCACATCATCGACTACACCGACCCGGAGAACCCGGAGAAGGTGGCCCGATACCAGATGGACGAGTACGGGACCCACAATCCATGGGTAGAGGACGACATCCTCTACCAGGGCTACTATGAAGGGGGCCTCCGGGTGGTGGACGTCTCCGGGGAGCTCCGGGGAGATCTCCGGGCCCAGGGCCGGGAGATGGTGGCCTTCAAGCCCTTCGATCCCCAGGGCTACATCCGGAACGCCCCCATGGTCTGGGGGGCCATGCCCTTCAAGGGGCACGTCTTCTTCGCCGACGCCAACAGCGGTCTTTGGGCCGTTCGCATCGAGCCCCGGGGCGGGCGCCCCGTCTTCTGATCGGAATCTTCCATGCACCTGCTCTCATCCTGGGCCCTTCTTCTCTCCACCCTCTTCCTGGGGCCGTCCTCGACCCAACCGGGTCCGGCCATGTCGGATCCCGATCGGGACGCCGACGAATACTGGATCTACGTCGGCTCCCAGGTGGGAGACGAGATCCACCGGATCCACTTCGGCCCCGAGGGGATCCGGGTGGAGGCGTCCTTCTCCCTGGCGATCACCGCCAATGGAAGCGAAGGGACCCGGGGCCTGGTGATCTCACCGGACCAGCGGCATCTCTACGTCCTGACGGGAGAAGGGCAGGAGGAGGGCAGGCTGTGGAAGTACGCGCTTCCCAGGAGCGGGGGTGAGTCGGAACAACTCGCCGACGGCCCCATCCGACTGGGGCCCCTCTCCACCACCATCGACATCTCCCCGGATGGGTCCTTTCTCTTCTCTCCGAACTTCAACTTCTATGGAGAGCGGGTCCCCTCCACTCTCTCGGTGGTCTTCGGGCCGGATCTCTACGAGGTGGTGCGGATCGAACTGTGCACCATGCCCCACGGCGCCAGGGTCAGTCCCTCCGGGAACCACATCTACACCGTGTGCATGATGGATGACCAACTGGTGGAAGTGGACGCCCTGAGCATGGAACCGTCCCGGAGGTTCTCTGTGTCCCAGGGAAGGGAAGGGCCCCTACCCACGGAGTTGGAGCGGGGAGGACCCGGGACCGGGGATCCGGATCCGGACGCTGCGGCGGCTCCACCCGCCGCGGGCCTTCGCCTACCCGGGACCTCCTCGGGGATGACCTGCGCCCCCACCTGGGCCAGCCCGTCGGAAAATGGACGATGGATCTGGGTCGCCTGCAACGGTACCGACGAGATCCACGAGGTGGATCTGGAGGGGTGGCGTCTCCGCCGAACCTTCCGCACCGGGCGGGGCCCCTACCAGGTGGCATCCACACCCGACGGCCGTCATCTGGTGACCACCCTCCGGCAGGGAGGGGCGGTGGAGATCTTCGATCTGGTGGAGGGATTCAGCGTAGCCCGCATTCCCACATCGGCCCCTGGAGCCCATGGCCTCGCCATTTCCCCCGACGGGCGCTACGCATTTGTCTCCGTCGAGGGATCTGAGGGAGGCGCGGGGAAGCTGGATGTGGTTGATCTTGAGCGGTTGGAGCGGGTGGCGGAGGTGGAGGTGGGACCCCAGGCCTCGGGAATTGCCATCTGGAAGCCGGAACCCCGGTAATCGGAGGGGCAGGGCCGGCTGGGGTGACGGCCCCGATGCTTCAGAAGTCCCGAAGGGTCACCGGAGGAACTCCCAGGTAGGAGGGGCGGGAAGCCCTTCGTGAGGCGGGAGAAGCCTCAAGCACCTCCACCGACCACACCTCCGCTTCCTCCGCCTCCTCAACTTCGGGCTCCGGGTCCCGCCCTCGCCCGAAAAGCCCCCGGAGGCTCCCCACCATTCGCGAAACCACCCCACGACCCCGGTCCACTTCCTCGCATCTCTCGATGGGCACGTACTCGGAGAGGAAGAGTTGGCTCGTTCTCTCCCTGGGCCTGGTGGGACAGCTCTCGGACACGGCCATCCCGGTGGAGGGATCCACGGTCCGCTCCACGATTCCCTCGGGACGGGACCATGGGCTCGGGGGATGCTCCCCTTCCTGCAGGCGGGCCATCATCCGTCCCCAGACGGGGGCCGCCAACCCTCCGCCCGTGGCCCCCGCGAGGAAGGGATGGGGGCGATCATGTCCGATCCAGACCGTGGCCACCCGCTGGGGGGTGTAGCCCACGAACCAGACATCGGATGCGTCCTGCGTCGTCCCGGTCTTCCCCGCCACCGGTCCCTGGATGCCGCCGGCCCGGGCACCCGTCCCGGTCCCGCTCCAGACCACGTCCTCCAGCATCCTGGTGACCAGGAAGGCCACCCGGGGATCCATACCCGCCTCCGGGAGGGGGGCGGTTTCGGGGCCTGCCAGCCAGCCCTCCTCTTCACCCTCGACCTGGCCCCCATCGGGAACGGGCTGGGACCGGTGGAAGAGAACCCGCCCCTCTCCGTCCTCGACCCGCAGGAGAAACCGGGGAGAAACCCGCGTCCCCAAGCGGGCCAGGGTGGCGTAGGCGGTGGTGAGTTCCAGGGGGGAAAGGGATGCCGTCCCCAGGGCCAGCGCCGGGGTCTCGGGAAGGGGGGAGGTGATACCGGCGGCACGAGCCGCCCGGATCACTTCGGGTATGCCCACCTCCATCGCCAGACGGGCCGTGGGAATGTTCAGGGAGCGGGACAGGGCCTCCGACATCCCCACGGGCCCGCGGTACCCACCGTCATAGTTCCGTGGGGACCAGTCCGGACTGCCGGCGGACACCAGGCGGAAGGGCCCGTCCTGGATGGGCTGGCTCATGGGGATCCCGGCATCCAGGGCGGCAGCGAACACGAAGGGCTTGAAGGCGCTCCCCACCTGGCGCCGACCGGAGGTGGCCCGGTTGAACCGGGAGTGGATGAAGTCACGTCCACCCACCAGGGCCAGGATATCGCCGGTGGCCGCTTCCATCATCACCACGGCCCCCTGGAGGTACTCGGTACCGGCCTGACCGGCCGGGGCCCGGGGATCGAATCGGACCCCCCGGTAGGAGCCATGCGTCCCCGCCTCGATGGCATCCAACCGGGTGATCAACGCCGCCTCTGCTTCGGTCTGCGCCCGCCAGTCCAGCGTGGTGTGGATCCGGAGGCCGGCGGCGTAGGCATCGGCCCCCAGGGCCTCCTCCAACTCCTGCCGGAGGGCATCCACGAAGTAGGGCGCCGGCGTGGAGGCCATGGGAGGAGGAGGGACATCCGGAACGCCCAGGGGACGCCGACGGGCTTCCCCGGCTTCCTCCGGCGAGATTCGCCCCTGAGCTTCCATCAGGGAGAGAACCAGGTTGCGACGGGCTTCAGCCCGCTGAGGGTGGCGGCGGGGGTCGTAGTAGGCCGGTGCCCGGGTCACCGCAGCCAGGAGGGCCGCCTGCTCCAGGGACAGATCCGGGGCGTCGCGGTCGAAATAGTGGCGGGATGCCGCCTCCACGCCGTGGGCACCGGCGCCCAGGTAGACATGATTCAGATAGAGTTCCAGGACCCGTTCCTTGGAGAACCGTCCCTCGATGCTCCGGGCGACCCGGACCTCCACCAGTTTCCTTCGGAAGGTCCGCTCGGCCCTGGAAATCCGATCCGGATAGACGCTCCGGGCCAACTGCATGGTGAGGGTGCTGGCGCCCTCGGGGCGACGCCCGGAGGAGACATTCCGGAAGGCGGCTCCTACAGCTCGAATCCAGTCCACCCCCCGGTGCCGCATGAACCTCCGGTCCTCCACCGCCATGAAGGCGTCCGGCAGGTGGGCGGGCAAGTCCTCAAGGGGGACCACCTCCCATCGCAGGGGATGGAGGGAAGCGAATTCCTCTCCATTGCGATCCAAAAGGACCGGAGCACCCCCGGGAACATACGTGACCAGCATCTCCGGATCCGGACACCCTGCGAGACCGCACCGCGCCCACAGGACACTGCCCAGGGCTCCCGCCACCACCAGGATCAGTCCGGCAGCCATGAGAAGCCGGGCGAGGAGCCTACCCCCTGGAAGGAGGCCGGTGAAGCGTCCTTCCTTTCCGCGGCGCTTTCCACCCGTCCCCTTCCGCGGGCTGGTCCGAGACTTTCCCCGCCCCGTCGACTTCCCCCGGGATTTCCCGCCGGACTTCCCCCGGGTACTTCGTTTGAACGGATTCATGAAGAGGTACTACCAGGGATGGGGGCGGCGGATCCCCCGGCGCCCCGAGGAAAGGCCGAAGCCGTTCTTCATTACCTTCGGCAGGATGAAGGCTGACCCCGGACTCACACCTCCCCTTCGTCCTCCCGCTCCTCCCGGAACCTCTCCGCCACCAGGAGGGCCGTGGCGTCCAGGAGCCGTTCCCCCAGGTTGGCATCCATCCCCCGGGGATCCCCCAGCACGCCGTTGGGGGTGATGGATCGGAGCCCCTTCTCGAAGGCTCTCGCCACCAGTTTCGAATCCAACTCGCCGGCTCGTCCCTTCTCGACCCGTCCCATCCGCACCAATCCGGGATGGAGGAAGAGCATCTCGGAAGATTCCGCGATGTCGGCATGGCCTCCCACATTCCGGCCCAGCCCCACTTCCTCCTCCACCACCCAGCGCCAGACCGAGACGAACCCCAGCAGATCGGTGTACGCCGCCACACGGCACGAGTCGCTCACCTCAGCCACGGCAGAGCGGAGGCGGGAAAGCATCTCCTCGATGGGATGGAAGTTTCCACCATGGGAGGGAACCAGGTAGATATCCTGGAATCCGTGGCGGGCGAGGCTTTCGCAGTAGTCCCTCAGCACCGCTTCCAGGGTCTCCTTTCGAAGGGAGATGGTGCCGGCGAACCCCATGTGGTGTTCCGACCAGCCCACCCGGATGGTGGGGGCCAGCAGGGCGTCCCCGAGATGGCGGGCGACGCGAAGGCCGAGTGCCGTCCCCCGCTCCGCGTCCACGAAGAGGGGGAGGTGGGGTCCATGCTGCTCCACCGCTCCCACGGGGATCACCACCGAAGTCATCCCCCGGGTGATGGCCAGCTCGACTTCAGGCCAGGTGAGCTGTTCCAGGATGAGGGATTCCGTACCTTCGAGATCAGCGGACAAGCAGCGCCTCCGGAGATGGGTAGCCAGGTGGAGATGAAACATCACGCCAGTGCTCGATCCGGTCCAGCGGGGGCGGAGCGGGCCTCTCCACCCAGACCGTTCCAAGGGGCCCGCCTGGAACCGGGTCAGTCCGCGCCCGCCGCCACCGTGGCCGTCATGGCCTCATGGACGTTCATGGTGTGGGCCCGAACGCGGCGATAGTCGGTGAGGAGACCGGTGAAGATCAGGCTCAGGTTGGGGTCCACGGAGCTGTGGGTCATGCTCTGGAGGTGCTCGTCCCGGAGCTGCTTGACCTTCCGGGTAATGGCCGCGCTGGCGCTCTGGGCCGCCGCATCGCTCATCCCGGATCGGGCCGAGTAGGCGTGGGTCACCTCCTGCAGGAACTCCGCCACCTGATTGTGGAGGCCCTCGAGGGATTCCCGCTGGTCGGCCGGGAGCAGGAGTTGGCGGTCCTGCAGCTTCAGGTAGGCCCGCAGGATGCTGGCCAGCCGGTCGCTCATGGACTCGTACTCATGGGCGATCCGGAACTGTTGCCGCCCCTCCTCGGCAATGGCGTGGGGAACGTTGGAGTCCAGGATGTCGGTGAGGAAGGCGGTGATCTCCGCCTGGATGTTGTCCAGGACCTCCTCCCGGTGAAAGGCCTTCTGGATCAGCCGCTCGTCCCTGGGGCCGTGGAAGGCCACCTGCCCGATCCAATCCATCATCTTCACCACGCCACGGCCCATCTGTACCACCTCACCCCGGCTCTGCTCCACCCCCAGCACGGGGGCGGACACCGCCCGGGCATCGAGGTGCTTGAGGTGCCGGACCTCCTTCACCTCGGGATCGGGGACGAGGCGCTCCAGGAGCCGGGCGAAGGGCTTGAGGAAGGGGAGGAACATCAACGTGTTCGTCACGTTGAATCCGGTGTGGGTGAGGGCGATCCCGGCCGTGACCACCGCACCGAACTCCAGGGGATTGGCGAAGTCTGCCAACGCCATGGTCATGGGGTCGGCTCCGTGCACTCCCTGGACGATGCCCGCCACCAGACGCACGTACCACTGGAAGATCAGGGTGATCCAGAAGACTCCGAAGACGTTGAAGAGGACGTGGGCGTAGGCGGTCCGTTTCGCGTTGGTATTCGCGCCCACCGACGCCAGGAGGACGGTGATGGTGGTCCCGATGTTCTCCCCGAGCACCAGGGCCGCGGCGGCGGTGAAGGGAATGGCTCCGGTGGCGGCCAGCCCGATGGTGATGGCCAGCGTGGCGCTGGAGCTCTGCACCAGGAAGGTCAGGACACACCCCACCAGGACGAGCTTCATCACCCCCCAGTAGGTGTCGGCCCGGAACCACTCGAAGGCCTCCATGAAGAAGGGGACGTCCTTCATGGGGGCGAAGCCGTCCTTCATCAGCTCCAGGCCGAAGAAGACCATCCCCAGCCCCATGATGGCCATGGCGATGAACTTCGGCCGGTCCCTCCGGGAGAAGATGTAGGCCAGAGCGGCCACTCCCAGGATCGGGAGGCCGTACTTCCCGATCTTGAGGACCAGGATCCACCCGGTGATGGTGGTCCCGATGTTGGCGCCGATGATCACCCCCACCGACTGGTGGAGCTGCATGAGACCGGCGTTGACCAGCCCCACCACGATGACGGTGGTGATGGTGGAGGACTGGACCAGGAGGGTCACGGCGGTCCCCGTGCCCGTGGCCATGAGCCGGTTGTCCGTGACCAGGCTGATCATCCGGCGGAGGGAATTGCCGGCCACTGCCTGCATTCCCTCGGACATGTACTTCATCCCCAGCATGAAAATGCCGAGGCCTCCCACGACAGCCATGGCCATGGGGAGGATGGCGTCCAGCGTCTCGTTCACGCGGTGCGTCTCGGGTTCGCGGGGCGTGGTTCGGGAAGCACCTGGCAGATATCACCTCTGCCGAGAGATCGCCTCTGCCGAAGGGCCGGCGCAATGTAACAGGGAAGTCACGGGCAGATGAAGAGAGGGGAGGCGAGCCCCCCCGCTCGGTGCCCTTCCGTCCATTCCGCCGCGCCGGGGGACGCGGGCACCCACTGGCGGCTTTGTTGCCATACTTTCACCTTCGATCCATGACCGAAGCTTCCGAGAAGCGCGATTCGAACCGCGACGGCCGAGGGTCCGAAGGGTCCATGCCCCTCCTGGAGCGCCTGGGCCTCCACCGGAAGGAACTCCGGGCCTGGGCCATGTACGAGTGGGCCACCACGGGGATGTGGGCCGTCATCGTGGCCGCCGTCTTCCCCATCTACTACCGGGAGGTGCTGGCGGCGGACATCCCCGGGCCCGAAGCCGTCCGGAACTTCTCCCTGGCCACCACCCTGGGGATCGTCTCCGTGGCGGTGGTGGCGCCCCTCATGGGGGCCATCACAGACCGTGCGGCCATCAAGAAGCCCCTCCTGGTGGCCTTCGCCGCCCTGGGGGTGGCGGGGACCGGCCTCCTCTTCTTCGTCCACGAGGGGGACTGGCTCCTGGGGCTCGGCTTCTTCGTCCTGGTGAACATCGGGGCCAACGGGAGCGTGGTCTTCTACGACGCCCTCCTCCCCCACATCGCCCGGCCCAGGGAGGTAGACCGGGTCTCCACCGGCGCCTTCGCCGTGGGGTACCTGGGCGCGGGGCTCCTCCTGGCCTTCTGCCTTCTCATGATCCAGATGCCGGGGCTCTTCGGCCTCCCGGAGGAGGGTACCCTGCCGGTGCGCCTCTCCTTCGTGGCGGTGGCCGTCTGGTGGGCTGCCTTTACCATCCCCCTCCTCCTGAGGGTGCCGGAGCCCGAGGCGGAGATCACCCCCGGGGAGGTGGTGGAGAAGAGCACCTTCGTCTTCGCCCTGAACCGGATCCGCGCCACCTTCCAGGAGCTCAAGTCCTATCGGAACGCCTTCCTCCTCCTCATCGCCTATCTGGTATACGGGGACGGGATCGGCACCATCATCCGCATGGCCTCCATCTACGGCGCGGAGTTGGGGATCGAGAGGGGGCACATGATCGGGGCCATCGTCATGGTCCAGTTCGTGGGCGTACCCTTCTCCTTCCTCTTCGGGACCATCGCCGGATGGATCGGGACGAAGCGGGCCATCTTCCTGGGGCTCCTGGTCTACACCGGGGTGACGGTGCTGGGGTACTTCATGACCTCCGCCCTCCACTTCTGGATCCTGGCCTTCCTGGTGGGGATGGTGCAGGGGGGAACGCAGGCCCTCTCCCGATCCCTCTACTCCAGCATGATCCCCGCCTACAAGTCGGGGGAGCTCTTCGGCTTCTACGGCGTCATGGACAAGTTCGCCGGGATGGTGGGCCCCTCCGTCATGGGGTTCGTGGCCTCCCTCACGGGGTCGACCCGGCTGGGGATCCTCTCCATCCTCCTCTTCTTCCTGGTGGGGGGAGCCATCCTCTGGTTCGTGGACGTGGACGAGGGGCGGCGGATCGCCAAGGAGGCCCAACGCCGGGCCCGACCCCTGGAAGACGACGAGGACTGACCCGTCTGGGCGTGGCCCCCGCCCTCAGTCCTCCACCCGCAGCTTCTCCCTCGCCAGATCCCGGAGCCGACGTTCCCGCCGGTAGCTCCACGCCAGGACCCTTCGCCGGAAGAAGAAGAGTCCGAAGAGGGGAACGCTGCTGACCATGAACACCACCAGCATCACCCACCCCGACGCCTCCACCGCCGTGGCACCGATGATGGAGTAGAATGCGGTGGCGGGGATGGAACCGGCGGCAATGGCAATGAGGAAGGGGATCCACCGAATCCCGGTGACCCCGGCTGCATAGCTCACTACGTCGGGGTTGATGAAGGGGATGAGCCGACCGATCAGGACGGTCAGGAAGCCCCTCCGGGCCATGAACGCGTCCATACGGTCCATGCTGCGTTCGGAGATGAGGCGTTCCACGCCAGGCCGGCCCACCACCCGGGCGATACCGAAGCAGATCGCCGCGGCCAGAAGGGCGGTAACGAAGGTGAGGAGCCCTCCCCAGATCATTCCAAAGAGCATGGCGTTGGCGATGGCCACCACGAAGGAGGGCCCCGGGGGAAAGACGGAGGTGGCCACCTGCAGGAGTCCGGAAACCACCGGGGCCCACACCCCGAATCCAAGGAGCCACACCCGGAGGGGCTCCGGATCCCCATCCAGGAGGAGTCCCCAGACGGTGGACAACTCGCCCCGGAAGCCCGGGTGCAACAGGAGCACCCCAAGGGTGGCGACGAGAAGCATCCCGGGGAGGAGCGCGAGGAGGGTGGGAATCAGACGGCGCCGCATGACGGTCCTCCTACCCGCCATCCCATGTTTGGAGCCGCCGGGGGGTCAGCGAGGGAGAGGGTCCAGGTAGCTGTGCGAGGGTACATGTTGACGCCGGGGCCTCTCCGGGTAGCTTCCGGCCGGCCTCCCCCTTCCTGGTGTGGGACATGACTGAGTTGTGGCGGTTCTTCCGGCGTCGACGCCCCCTCCTTCTCTACGGGGTCGGGCTCGCAGCGGTCTCCAGTTTCGGACAGACCTTCTTCATTTCCCTCTTCGTCCCCTCCTTCCTCGAGGCCTTCCCCCTCACCCCGGCCTCCTTCGGCATCCTCTACGCCGTGGCCACCCTCACCGGTGCCCTCCTCCTTCCCCTCACCGCTCGGTGGATCGACCGAATTCCTCTTTCCGGGTACACGGGCGCGGTTCTCGGAACCCTTGCCCTCTCCGCCCTACTGGTGGCGGGATCCGGGACGGTCTGGATGCTGGGCCTGGGACTCCTCGGACTCCGACTTTCGGGGCAGGGGCTTTCCAGCCATGCCGGCCTCACCGTGATGGCCCGGTATTTCTCCAAGGAGCGGGGGAAGGCACTCTCCATCGCCACCCTGGGCTTCCCCCTGGGGGAGGCTGTGCTCCCGCTGGCGCTGGCCGGATTCCTGGCGGTGGCCGGGTGGCGCCTGGGATGGGTGGTAGTGGCGGCCGTGGTCCTCGGAGTGGCGCTCCCCCTGATTCTACGACTGCTTCGCTCCGCCGCTGTGGAACTGGATCCACTCCGGCTGAACGTCGACGGAGGCATGGATCCCGACGCCGGAACGGGGAAGGCGGAGGCGGGTCACGCTCACACAGATCGTGCCCGGACCGGAGAGGCGTCGCCTGGGCGACACCAGGGCCCAGTGGGGCCCGGAGCCAGAACGCCGGTAGGACAGCCGTCTACCAGTGGAGAATGGTCGGCCAGCCGAGTGCTGCGAGACCGCCGGTTCTGGCTCCTGGTTCCCGCCGCGCTCCTCCCGCCCTTCTGGGCTACCGGACTTATCCTCTACCAGACCTCCCTGGCTTCCGCGAAGGGATGGTCGCTTCCCATGCTGGCTTCGGCTTTCGTGGGGTTCGCCCTGGCCCGGATCATCACCTCCCTGGCCATCGGCGGCGGCATCGATCGTTACTCGGCCCGACGTCTCTTTCCCGCCGCGGTCCTGCCCATGGGGCTGGGCGTCGCCCTTCTGGCCATGGCGGACGGGCCGTGGGTGGCCTTCGCCTACCTGGCTCTCCTGGGGGCTACGGTGGGGCTGTCCGGAACGCTCAAGACCGCCCTCTGGGCAGAGCTCTACGGGATTCGACACCTGGGAGCCATCAAGAGCATGGAAGGCACCCTCATGGTGGTGAGTACGGCGGCGGCCCCCCTCGTGGTGGGGTGGGCCCTGGAAGACCCGGGACGCCTCCTTCCCCTTCTCTGGAGCTGCGTGGGCACCGTGGTCGGGGGGTTCCTCATGGCGAGGGTGGGGCTGGCTGAGAGTCGGGGGGGCGGAGCGGGCCTTCCCTGAACCGTCGGGCCACCCTTGTCCACCCCGCGGCCAAAGGGGATAATCGAGGGGCTCCATCGTCCTCCCCTGGGCCGCCCCACACCCCCCGAACCCCTGTCAGGAACTACGTGAGCCTTCCCCCGCCCTCTCAATGTCTCCCGGCAAGGGCTCCCTCACCCCAGGGACCTGAAGGATGATGGAGCTACTGGCTCTACCCCTCCTCCGATGGGCGCTCTTCTCCGGGGTCGTCCTCCTCATCGGTGTGGTCTCCTGGAGGGGTGCGGTGGTCCCCCGTCTCCGGCTCCACCTGGGCCAGGCCTACCCCCCAAGGGAGTACCCCGAGATCCTTCGCCTGGAGCGGCGGATGGCCGGCGCAGGCGCCATCCTGGCCCTCCTCCTGCTTCCCGTGTGGGGGCTCCGGCTCTGGAGCCAGCTCCAGGAGTTCAGGGACCCGTTCGTTCCCCTTTCAGAGGACGTGGCGTTCCTTCTGCAGCAAACCTTCTGGGGAAAGGTCTGGATGGCCCAGGGCGGAGTGCTCCTCCTCCTGGTGGGAGGATTCCTCCTCCTCCGTGGCCCCTGGGGCGGAGCCCAGCCCCCCTCCCCTGGACTCACCCCGGAGGGCATCCCCCGGGAAGGCCCCAGGCTCCTGGAATGGCCCTGGCCGTGGAGAGTGGTGGCTGGGATGGTGGGGTTCCTGGCCCTGACCCTCTCCCTTTCCAGTCACGCCATGTCGGTTCCCGTCAACACCGCCATGGCCGTGGGGGTGGATGCCGGACACCTCCTGGCAGCAGGTGCCTGGGTGGGGACCCTGGCGCTGATCCTGGCCGTGACCCCCGGGAAGAACAGCGATGTCCCACTCCTGGGAATCCAACTCCGGGCCTTTTCCCCCCTGGCCATGGCGGCGGTGGGGGTCCTGGTGTTCCTGGGAGTCATCCTTTCCGGCCTTCACGTTCACGAGTGGTCTGTTCTCTGGCGGGAAGCCTATGGAAGAACGCTTTCCCTGAAGATCCTGGCTGCCCTGGGCGTCATGGGGATGGGCTTCGTGAATTGGCGAAAGGGCCTCCCCCGGGTGGACACGCCAGTGGGAAGAAGGTGGGTGCGCCGCAGTGCGTGGTTGGAAGTGGCCGGGGCTGCGGTGGTGATCCTGCTCACGGCCCTTCTGGTGGCCACCCCGCTTCCACCGGGGGCCCATTGAAGGATGTTCCAGGGCCCTCGGAGAGATCAGAATGCTGTTGAAGAAGTACAGGGCGCCACCGAAGGGAGAAGGGAGGCGGCCCTGGATCTTCGTTGGAGCCGATCAGGTTCCCCCGGAGATGAAGAAGCAGATCCATGGGGAAAGGCGCGAGGGAGGAGGTGGAATCATGGAGCAGGAAGGTAGTGGGCACCGAGCCGGCGTCGGGCCCCGGTGACATTCCCGGGACCCGACGCCCATCTCATTTGACGGCCTGTGCGAAGTCCAGCCCGGACAGAATGCCCACCAGGCGCTCCCCATCCTGCACCACGACCCTACGGACGCCGGTGGTGGCCGCCTGGGCAGCAGCACGATGCAGTCGGGTCCGGGAGGCCAGGGTGAGGATCCGGGGGCTCATGACATCTCCCACCGCCGTGGCCCGCGGAAGGTACCGGGCCTCCAAAGCCTCCGGCTGGGTGAAAACCCCTACCGGCCACTCATCCTCCACCACAACCAATCCCGACACCCGGGCCTTTTCCAGGCGCTCGACAGCCATCCCCAGGGGCTCTTCCGCCCGGATCGTGAACACCGGCGATGACATGCATTCGGACAGGGGGAGGTTCGTCCCCTTCTCGTCGATGGCCCGCATCAGGTCCCGTGTACTCAGGAGTCCCAGCGCCTTCCCGTCCTCGGTGACCACCACCCGATGCACCCGATGCTTCACCATCAGACCGGCGGCTACCTCCAGGGTCATCTCAGGGGACACGGTGAGCACATCACGGGTCATTTCGTCCGATACCGTGCGGTCAGGAAGGGTCAGTAAGTCAGACTCCGGTCGGCTTCCGGACTCCTGGCGACCGATTCGTAGGAGGTCGGTCCGGGAGATGAGCCCAACCAGGAGTCGCTCCTGGTCCAGGACGGGAAGGGAGGAGATCCGCCCCTCCACCATGACGTCGTAGGCCTCCTCAAGGGACGCGTCTGGGCGAACGGAAAGGACCGGGGCCGACATGTAGAGTTTGACCGGCACCTGATAGTTGGACATGGAGATTCTTCGCCTGATTCGGATTGGAAGGAAACGCTCTCGGGGATCTATAGGGACCGCCGCACGCGGGTTACCCGTCGACCCAATGGGAAGGTGTTGAAGGAAACGTGCCAGCGCCAGTCGCGGGTGCGGCATGGAGAACCTCCGTCTCCTTCCGGAGCGGGTTGCCCCGACCCGTGCTTCCCCCCATTGTCCCCTCCCATGCCATTCACCAATCCCCAACCTCCCGCCACTCCGGACCCGGCAGAAGCCGGTCTCGGGGAGGGTGAGCCCCGTATCCCCTCCTCGGCGATTCCTGTGGTGGCCGCCGTGATCCGGAGGGGTGATCGCTGCCTATTGGCCCAGCGCCAGGCGGGGAAGAGGCACGGGGGCTTATGGGAGTTCCCAGGAGGGAAGGTGGGGGATGGCGAATCAGAATGGGGCGCGCTCGCCCGGGAACTCCAGGAAGAACTGGGCGTCGCCCTTGTGGAAGTGGGTCCCTGCCTCTTCACCGCCAGGGACCCCGGCACCTCTTTCCTGATCCGATTCTGGGCATCCAATGTCGAGGGCGAACCCCAGCCCCTGGAGCACGCTCAGCTGCGCTGGGTCACACCAACCGAGGCTCGAGCACTTCGGCTGGCTCCGGCAGACGCCCGATTTCTCCGAGAAGGCATGGACAGATGGGAGGACTGGGGTCGTGAGAGCGCGGGTTGATGGGAACTCTATCGCCCGGTCCCCCTGGATTCGCCGCTCATCTTCCGAGACTCCCTCGCAAAATCCCCTCGTGGCACCGGTCTATACCCCTTCCCGGAAACGTCGTCCTTGTGGAGACAACATTTGTTTCCGTAGCTTGGGAGGTTCGGTGAACCGGGAGTCTCCGGCCTTCGCTTCCTTTCGTTCAACCTCCATCGCGCTCTTTACCTGACGCGGGCGGGTCGCGGGTAGCATGAAAGATCCAACCACACTTCCAGGCATCCTGGCTCCAGTGGTCATCGAACGAGCGGGGGGAGGTACGTCAAGCTTCCCCGGTGAGCCGGAATCCCTGATCAGTCTTCGGCACCTCACCCGGGAAGGGACGCGACTGCTCCGAAGCCAGCGCGCCTCGATCTGGCTGGTGGCACCGGATGGCTCCCAGCCTATCCGCCTTACGGCGTACATGCGGGAGGAAGATCGTCACGAGGATGTTCAAGCCTTCGAGGATGACCTCGGGCGACACACCGCTGGACTCCTGGAGTCGCTCTCCGTGCTGGTGATGGAGGACGTGGAGAACGGGGTTCCCGCGGCCCGTCCCCTCCGGAGCTACCTCCAGGAGGAGGGGGTGCGCGCCCTCCTGGCCGTCCCCCTGCGCCAGGGCAATGTGGTGAGGGGATTCCTGACCTTCGAAGAATTCTCGGGTCCCCGGGCCTGGAGTCCCGAAGACCGGGAGCATGCCCAGCTCCTCACCCACCAGGCCGAGGAGCTCCTCCAGCCCCTCCTCGACGAGAAGTCGGCGGAAATGCAGCCTCACACTTCCCACGCGCCAGCCGCCGTATCCCACACCCCCGTGCCTTCGGCTCCCAACCCCCGCAGCTCTCCGGCCGGAGGAGAACGGGAACTTCGGGCGCGGCTGGCCCGCCTTCGAGCGATGGAGGGCTCAGGGATCCTGGCGGCGGATCTGGCCCATGAACTTCTTCATCTCCTGGAGATCCAGGATGGGTACCTGGCGCTGCTGGATCCATCATTGGCCGAACGCCCCGAGGACCAGGAACTCTTGGCAGAGGCCCGGGAGGCGGGCACCCGGGCCCGAACCCGGGTCCACGGCTTCCTCCGCTGGACAAGGGATGGTCTCACCTCCCTCCACCCCCTGGAACTGAACGCCTTTCTCGGACGGATCGGAAGCCGCCTGGGCAAACTCACCGGCGAGAAGGTCGGCCTCACCTTGATCCCTTCCTTCGAGAAGGTGCCCGTGCGGTCGCACCCCGATCTCCTGGAGCGGGCGGTAGACGAACTCATCCGAAATGCCCGGCGTGCTTCACCGGAGGGCGGAAGGGTCCGGGTGCAGGTGCAGCGGAGTCGCGGTTCCGGCGGCCGGGAGATGGCCCGTATCATCGTGGAGGACGATGGCGAGGGGATCTCACCACGGGACCTGCCCTGGATCTTCGAACCCTTCTTCTCTCGGGACGGAAACGGTGAAGGCGCAGCCCGGGGAAGAATCGGCCTGGGGCTCCCCCTGGTCCAGGCGGTGACGGAAGGCCACGGAGGGTGGGTGGATCTGTCCTCCGTCCGGGGGAAGGGCACCCGCGTGACCCTCTCCCTCCCACTCCTGGTGGAAGCGGTGGCCCAGCCGGAGGCCCATGCCGTGGACGCTCCTGCGGCCGAGGTCCGACTCCAGGTTCTCCTCCTCGAGGACGATCCCTTCCTCGCCCGACTCCTCCGGCGTGCGTTGGACCGTGAAGGGTTCGAGGTCCTGAGTGCGTCCTCCGTCTCGGAAGCGGAGCGAGTGCTCACCCGGGATGGCGGACATCTCGCAGCCGTCATCGTGGAACGGGAACTGGAGGGAGGAGGGAAGGGGATGGCCGTGGTGCGGGCCGCAAGGCGCTCACGCCCCGAACTTCCCTCAGTGGTGCTCGACCGGCGGGGTCGGGATGCGGCGGAGGAAAGCCTGCAGGCCCATCGGAAGCGGGAGGGAATCCCCTCCGAAGTGCCTCTGCTCGCGCCCCCCTTCGAGCCAGGCCGGATCGTTGAGATACTTCGAGCGCTCCTTGCGGAGCCAGCGGAGGGGGAGGGAGACAAAGCGGAACCGGCGGCCGCCCTCTCCACTCAGGGTGAGGGCGAACCGCCGGTCCACTGACTCCTGCTTGTCTTCCCATTGCCGGGAGGGCCGCCTCTCCCAGGGGGCGGCTCCGGTCAGTCTTCCTCGATGGCCGGCACCAGGAGAACGGGAGCGCCCGCCCTGCGAACTACCTGCCGGCTCTCACTTCCCAGGACGATCCCTGGGAAGAATCCCTTCCCGTGGGTGCCCATCACCACCAGGTGATCGGGATTCCGACCTCCCATCCCCAGGATCTCCTCAGAAGGCGAGCCCCCCCTCAGTTCCACCTTCACATCCGTGGCCCCAGCTGCCGTAAGCCGCTCAGCCAGGGCTTCGAGCTGGATCTTCGCTTCGGTACGGGCCGTTTCATCTCCGACGGGATGGACATGGAGCAGAACGAAGTGGTTCACATTCCGGCGCGCCAGCGCCTCAACCCAGGCGAAGGCCCGCTCCGCCACCGGCGAGAAGTCCGTGGGGTGGATCACGCGATCCGGAAGACCTGAGGCTCGGATCTCAAGGGCCGCCTCGGGATCGGGACGGGACGCTTCGATCCGCTGAAGCAGGACGGGCACCAAGGAGCGCCGCACCACTTCCCAGGCGACCGATCCGACGAACGCCTCCCGCGCCCGGGAATGGCTTCGGGATCCCAGGACCACCACGTCAGCGCCCCGCTCTTCCGCCTCCCGGGCCACCTCCACCGCCGGAGCCCCGATGGGAACATCCACCTCCACGGAGAATCCAGTCTTTTCCAGCGCCTCCTTCAACCGTCCAAGTCGCTGACGAAGCGCCTCTACCTGGGCGATGGACTGGGACACGGGATAGGAGACCGGCTTGGCCACATGGACGAGGATGATCTCCTCCACGCCATAGTCCTTCAACCCGGGAAGGCTGGCCACCAGGGCTTCCGTGGCGGGGGAGAGGTCCATCGAGACCAAAGCACGTTTGAACATTCGCTGCTCCTTAAATGAAAAGTAGATGGGGACGATGCTTCCGACGAAAGGGCGGAAGGACCCTGCCACGGATCCAGTCCACGCCGCGAGGAAGCATCGACCCTAGCGCCCCCACCTTGCCATGGGAACGGGTCCTTAGGCAAGGGCTGGCCCCTCCTGCCTCCCGCCCTCCCTGCTCGGGCGTCACCTGTCCTGACCCGTGATGGCCGATGATCGCCCGACCGGGGAACTTAATGTCCTGGCCCGGATCAGAGCTACTGGGGGGGGATGAGGATGAGTTCCTCCTGGGGGGGCACGAGCCACCGGGCCCCGTCGTCGGTGATGACGGCCATCTCCTCCACCGAGATCGTCTTGGTCCCTTCCTCCTCTCCATCCAGCTCCCATGCGAAGAATCCGTCGAAGGCGAAGACCTGTCCAGGAAGGAGGATTCGCTCCACCGCCGGCGAGGGGGGACGATTCCGTTGTCCTCCGGACAGGGCCGGACCCACGTCATGGGCCCAGTAGCCCACGGGATGCCCCGTGCTCCAGAAGACATCCAGGGATCCCTCCTCATCCATCACCACCCGCTGCGCCAGGTCCACGTCCAGCCCCCGGACACCAGGTCGCATCGCATCGAAGGCTGCGCGGTTTCCCCGTCGCGCCGCCTCCCAACGGCGGAGCGCCTCGGGAGGTGCCGCCGTCTCCCCAGGAGCGAGGACGTAGGCAAAGCGTTGGATGTCGGTGACCCACATGCCCCAGACCCGAATCCCGAAATCGGTCTGGATGAAGTCTCCGGTCCGGATCACCCGGTCGGTGGCGTGGGAGTGTCCCCGGTCCGGGCCCGAATTGACGTTGGGATTCTGCTCCGGCGCCCAGGCGTCCTCGACTCCCAGTTGGGCCATTCGACGGTTCAGGTAGGCAGCCACGTCCGCATCGGTGGTCCGGCCGGGAATCACCCGGGCATACGCCTCCCGCTCCAGGGCCTCGGTGATCTCCGCCGCCCGGGCCATGATCTCCACCTCACGAGGGGTCTTCACCGAAAGCCATTGGACCACCAGCTCCTCGGAAGAGACGAGGCGGGACGTCAACTCCGGGCCGAACGTCTCCTCCAGCTGGACCCGCTGGGTGTGGGAGAGCCCGTCCGCCACGGCCAGATTGGATGAATTCACCGCGATCACCCCTGGTGCCCGTTCCCTGAGGATCCGCGCCGCCCCCTGGAGGGCGCTCTCTCCGGAGAGGACCACCACCGTGTCATGAACCCCCACGTCCGCCAGTGCGGTGGCTTCTCCAGCGGGGGAGAGGGCCACCGAACGCACCCCGACGCCAACGGACCCGTCCTCGCCATCCCCTTCCCGGAAGAATAGGAAGGCCGCTGTTCCGCCTGCGTTCTCCCCCCCCACGTGATGCGCCAGGGGATCGTTGTGGTTCTCCCGAAGAAGGAGGAGCCAGGCGTCCACCCCCGCCCGGGCCATGGCAGGCCCCAGCAGGGATTCGATTCGCTCCTGGCGGATGGAGATCCAGGGGTTCTCCTCGGAAGGGAAGGGGAGTCCCGGACCATCCCACGCTCTAGGGACCTCCATCCAGGGGGCCCCGAGGTTCAGACCCTCGGCCGCCAGCGCCGGGTCCAGGGGGTCGGAAGCGACGGTGGACGTGGAGTCACACCCCGCGACGACGATGAGGAGCACCACCAGGAGGAGCGGAGAACCGCTGGGGAGAAGGGGTTGGGCAAAGGACATGAGGATTCCCCGGGGAGAAGAGATGGACGGTCAGATACGCTGACGGGCGATGATCCGGCTCAGGATGATGACGGGGACCATCCCAACCACGATGATGAGGAGCGCCGGCAGGGCCGAGCGGGCCACCTGTTCGTCGGAGGCGAGCTGGAAGGCCCGGGTGGCCAGGGTATCGAAGTCGAACGGGCGAAGGATCAGGGTGAGGGGAAGTTCCTTCAGGACATCCACGAAGACCAGGAGTCCGGCAGAGACCAGGGTTCCCCGGAGGAGCGGAAGGTCCACCTTCCAGAGGGTGCGGAGGGGGGGCATTCCCAGCGACCGGGACGTCTCATCCAGGTTCCCGCAGATCCTCTCGAAACCGGAGTCGGTGGGATTCAGGGCCACCGCCAGGAAGCGGACCACATAGGCGAAGACCAGGGCCGCCACTGTCCCGGTAAGGATCAGGCCCACCGGCGTACCTGTGATCCCCTGCAGGATCCCCATGAGCCGCCGGTCCACCCAGAGGAAGGGGATCATGACCCCCACGGCGATGACCGCACCGGGGATCGAGTACCCCAGGGAGGAGGCCCTGGAAGCGAGGCGGAGGATGGGCGTCGGGGAAAGTCGGGTGGCGTATACAATGAGCAGGGCCGCCATCACGGCCAGTACGGCGGAGGTCACGGCGAGCCCGAAGGAATTCAGGGCCAGGGTCAAAAAGCGTCGATCCAGGGCCTCCGGTGCCACCGAGAGGGCCCAGACGGCGAGCTGGGCCACGGGGATGAGGAAGCCCAGGGTGACGGGCACGAGGCATACGGCGAAGGCCGCTGCCCCTCGCCAACCCCGGAGCTGGAAGGGGACCAGCGGGCGATACCGGCCGGATCCGTCGTCGAAGCGGGCCCGGCCCCGCTGGAGACGCTCCAACAGGATGAGAGCGAAGACCAGGATCAACAGGCACCCGGAAAGGCGCACCGCCGCCGGCCCATCCCCCAGGGCGAACCAGGCCCGGAAGATCCCGGTGGTGAAGGTGGACACGCCGAAGTACTTCACTGCGCCGTATTCGTTGAGGACCTCCATGAGCACCAGGATCACGCCGGCGACCACTGCAGGTCGGGCCAGGGGGAGGGCCACGCGAAAGAAGGTGCTCCAGGCTGACTTTCCAAGGATGCGGGAAGTTTCCAGCACCCCTCCCGACTGCCGCTGAAAGGAGGTTCGGGTGATGAGATAGACGTATGGATAGAGAACCAGAGCCATCATCAACCCCGCCCCGGGAAGGGACATGAGCCCCACCCGAAGGCGCGCAGTGGTCTCAGGGGGAAGGAGTAGCTGCAATCCACCCTGGACCACCCCGGTATGGGAGAGGATCTCGGCGTAGGTGAATGCAATGATGTAGGTGGGGATGGCAAGGGGGAGAATGAGCCCCCACTCGAAAACCCGCCGACCGGGAAATTCGCAGGTGGTCACGAGCCAGGCCGTGGAGATCCCAATGGCAAGGGTCAGCGCACCGACCCCCACAACCAGGAGGAGCGAATTGACGGTGTAATCCAGGAGCACTGTGGACGCCAGGTGACTCCAGGTCTCCGACGATTCCCCGAGAATGCCCACGAAGATGGCGATCATGGGAAGGAGGATCAGCGCCACCACGACCAGGGTCGCCACCGTCCACGGGGTGAGGTTGACCCTCAGCCTCGGTCGGAACTCTTCTCGGACCCGGACCAGGAACCTCCAGGCCCCGGTCACCGTGCTATCACCGCCATCCCGCCCGATCGAAGATCCGGACCGCCTCGTCGTTCAGCTCTCCAAGCCGGGAGAGGTCCAGGGGGTCCGCCCGATACTCCCCCCATTCCTGGAGCGTGGGAGCCCAGGGAACGCCGGGACGCACGGGGTATTCGAAGTTGGCCTCGGCGAAGGCTTCCTGGGCCTCCTGGCCCACCAGGAATTCCAGAAGCCGGATGGCATTCGCCCGGTTGGGGGCGTGAGCGGTCACACCGGCTCCACTCACGTTCACGTGGGCCCCGCGGCCGCCCTGATTGGGGAAGAACACCCCCACCTGACGGGCCAACTCCCGGGACGCTGCATCATCGGCATTCAGGAGGCGACCCACGTAATAGGTATTGACCAGCGCCACGTCCCCCACCCCCGCCGCCACGTCCCGAATCTGATCCGTATCATTTCCCTGGGGAGATCGGGCAAAATTGGCCACGATTCCCCGGGCCCAGCTCTCCGCTACCTCGGGACCGTGGGCCGCCACGATAGAGGCCAGGTGGGACACGTTGTAGATGTTCTCGGAGCTCCGGACCAGGACCCGGTTCCGCCAACGCTCGTCCGTCAGATTCTCGTAGGTGGAGAGCTCCGAGGCGTCCACCCGGTCTCGGGCGTAGGCGATGATCCGGGCACGAAGGGTAAGGGCGTACCAGTATCCCTCCGGGTCACGGAGCCCCTCGGAAACCGCCGCATCCAGCTCCCTGGACCGCACCGCCTGGAGGAGTCCCCTCTCCTTCGCCCGGTGCAGGCGTCCCGCATCCACCGTGATGAGGAGATCCGCCGGCGAGGCAGCTCCCTCCCGCTCCAAGCGGGCGATGAGCTCGTCTGCGGAGGCGCTCACCACCCGGACCTGGATCCCGGTCTCCTCCGCAAACTGGTCGAAGAGCGCCTGGTCGGTGTCGTAGTGGCGGTGGCTGTAGACGTTGACCACGGCGTCACCGGGGTCTGCGCACCCTCCCATCAGGAGAGTGAGCCCCAGCACCGGGGCTGCCACAACGGCCCGCCAGACGTGGGCACCGGCCCGGGGAGGTCGTGCCCCGCCGGGGAAGCGGCCGGAAGATGGAACGAGAGTGCTCATGGCCCTGGATTTGGCGGGATGCGGAAGGCCGGGGAACACCGCTGATGCGGTCCCCTCGGTCGCTGATTGAGAACCAATCTCAACCCCCCTCCACCGAATGTCCAGTTTTCACGGAAGGCACCTCGGGATCGGGGGCCCTCGCGCTACCGAATCGAAACTCACCCCAGCGTGAGGGTGATGGCGGAGCCGTTCACGATCCGGGCAGCAGGGGAGGAAAGGAAGAGGAGGACATCGGCAATCTCAGCCGGATCCAGCCAGTCCCCCGGGTCCTCGTCGGGCATGGCCTTGCGGTTCCCAGGGGTATCGATGATGGAAGGCAGGACCGCATTCACCGTGATGCCGTCCCCCACCCCCTCCCGGGCCAGCGTTCGGGTCAGGTTCAGGACGGCGGCCTTCGCCGCTCCGTAGGCGACGAGGCCGGGAGATCCCAGTTCCAACGCCGGAAAGGCGGAGACGTTGACGATCCGTCCCCACCCCCGCTCCCGCATTCCCGGAAAGGCTGCCCTGGAGCAGAGAAAGGCGGTGGAGGCATTTAGCTCCCACATGCGATCCCACATCCCCGCATCCGTCTTCTCCAACGGAGCCATGGCGAAGCCTCCCGCCAGATTCAAGAGGATCTCCGGAAGCCGACCTCCCCGGGCCCGAACCGCCTCGAAGACGGCCTCCACAGCGTCCGCGTCGGTCAGGTCCGCATCCTGGTGGAGGTGGATATCGCCCAGGCGGCCCTGGAGATGGGCGCCCAGTCGATCCACCTCTTCCGGCGAGAAGACGGGAACGTGAACCTCAGCTCCCGCCTCGAGGAAGCGCCCCACGACCCAACGTCCGAGATCCCCGGTCCCCCCGGTGATGAGGGCCACCTTCCCCTGAATCCCTGTGGAACCCTCCCTTCCTTCCTCCTGCCAAGCAGACACTCCCACCGAGCCTCCTCCTCTGAAGTTACTCCCAGTCCCCTCTCTCCCGTGGCTCCCGATGCGGTCCCTTCCTGCAGCGCCTGTATGCAGTGCCTGTCCGGGAGTCCAGCCGGGAGTCCAGCCGAGGAATGGTTTCCTACCCGACTCCGGGAAGGGGGTGCCCGCCTTGCTTCGATGCCGAAATCCCGCCTACTTTCCTTTGCTTTGCCCGCCTTCGTGTGGCTCACGTCTGCCGATGGGTCCGCCCCTGCCCGGGCCAGGTTATGCGCACTCCGATAACGCACCTCCGCGGCCTCCACCCTCTGACCCACGCCCATCCGCCCATGCCCTTGCTTCCCCCTCCGCCCAACCCCACGGTCGAATTCCTGGAGCCTGGGTCCGACCTCCCGAAAACCCCCCTTCTGGTGGTGGGAATCTTCCAGGAAGCAGAGGAGCTCTCCCCTACGGCCGAAGCCCTGGACCAAGCCCTTTCCGGCGCCTTTCGCCGGGTGCGTAAGACCGGCGATTTCCGGGGAAGGGAGGAGGATCAGGCCCTTTTCTATGCACCTGAGGGTTCGGGAGTGGAGCGAATCCTGTTCCAGGGGATGGGAAAGCGCCGGGAGGCCGACCGGGAAACCCTTCGGAAGTTGGCGGGACGCGCGGTCCGGAAGGCGGAGTCCCTCCGGCTCACCGACCTCCACCTCGCCGTGCTTCCCCTGGAAGAGGCCGGGGGTCCGGGAGAAGCCCTCCAGGCCGCCGCGGAAGGCCTGGTCCTGGGCGGTTGGGACTTCAGGGAACTCCGGTCACACCGGGAGGGGGATGAAGCTCCGTTCCCACTGGTATCCCACTGCACCGTATCTCTGGATGGAGATTCCTCCGGTATCGACGGAGAAGCCGCCCTTCGACGGGGTCATGCGGTAGCGGTGGGAGAGAATCTGGCCCGAACCCTCCAGTTCCGTCCGGGGAACGTGGCGACTCCGACCCACCTCGCCCAGGTGGCCTCGGAGCTGGCGGAGGAGCACGACCTGGGGCTGACGCTCCTGGGGCCCAAGGAAATGGCCGACGAGGGGATGGGGGCCCTCCTGGCCGTTACCGCGGGATCGGAGGAGGAGCCCCGCCTCATCATTCTGGAATATCGGGGAGGGAGGGAAGGCGACCCGCCCCTGGCCCTGGTGGGGAAGGGCCTCACCTTCGATACCGGTGGCATCTCCATCAAGCCGGCGTCAGGGATGGAGGACATGAAGTACGACATGTCCGGAGGCGCGGCGGTGCTGGGTGCCATGAAGGCACTGGCCCTTCTGCGGCTCCCGGTGAACGTGGTGGGCGTGGTGCCCGCGTCCGAGAACCATATTTCGGGCAAGGCGACCCGGCCTGGCGACGTGGTGCGCACGAGGTCCGGAAAGACGGTGGAGATCATCAACACCGATGCCGAGGGGCGGCTCATCCTGGCGGATGCCCTCTCCTACACCGTGGACCGCTTCGACCCCGCCGCCGTGGTGGACTGCGCGACCCTCACCGGGGCCTGCGTCATCGCCCTCGGGAACCACGCCGCAGCCCTCCTGGGACGCAATGAGGAACTCCTGCAGGAGCTCCGGGAGGCAGGGGACCGGTCGGGGGAACGATGCTGGCCCCTCCCGCTCTGGTCGGTGTACCGCAAGCAGCTGGACAGCCCGGTGGCGGATCTGAAGAACGTGGGTGGCCGACCTGCGGGAACGGTGACGGCGGCGCTCTTCCTCTCCGAGTTCGTGGACTCCGAAGTCCCCTGGGCCCATCTGGACATAGCCGGCACGGCCTATGGCGAGGCGCAGGTACCCTATCTTCGGAACGGTGGATTCGGATTCCCCACCCGCCTTCTCCTGGAGTGGGTTCGGGGAAGGGTAGCGGGGGCAGGGGCAGGGAGTCCCCAGGCGTGAGATTCCCCTTGCTGGGCATCGCCCCTCTCCTTGGGAGGGCCGCACGGAGCGCGGGAATGGCGCTGCTCGCCGCTGCCCTCGTTCTGTCGTGGTCGCCAGCCGAGGTCCTCGGTGGGACAGGAGCGGCGATCCTGCAGGTGGAGCCCCTGATCCCCGATACGCTCCGGCCCGATACGATCCGGCCTGACACGCTGGGACCTGAAACGCTCCTCCCCGATACGCTGCCGCCCGATCCTATTCCGGGGGATACCCTGGAGCCCACGGACGCCCAGCCGGACACCCTCCGTCAGGTGCTGCCCCGAAACCTCCCCGCCTTCCCGGGGGGCGCGCCTCCCCGATCGGAAGCCGGGGTCTGGGTGTGGGACCGGTCGGATCTCCTGGGGTCCGAAGCCCTCACTCTTCACGACCTCCTGACCCTGGTCCCCGGGCTAATCCCCCTCCGGGGCGGAGACTACGGGACCCCGGTAGCCGTGACCACCGCCGGGTTCGGCCCGGGACAGGTGCGCCTCTTCCTGGACGGGATCGAGGATCCACCCAAGGAGGGGGGAGTGGTGGACCTGAGCCAGGTGGGGCTCGCCGGAGTGGACGAGGTGCGGGTGGAGCGCCGTCCCGGAGAGCTCCGCATCCACCTCACGACCCTCCAGCTCACCGAAGGTCGACCCTACACCCACCTGGACGTGGGGACCGGGGACCTCCGCACCAACCTCTTTCGCGCCACTTTCGTCCACCCCTCCATCCTGGGCGGGACTTTTCTGGTGGGGCTCGATCGGTTGGACACCCAAGGCGACGGCCCGGACAACGAGGGCGCCTCCTTCGGGACCCGACTCCGGTATACGCACTTCCAGGGGGACCGTGGCGGGATCGCCGTGGACTACCGGGGCCGAACGGCGCGCCGGCCGGTGGGAGTCTACTCCCCGCAGGAGGTGAACCGCTCCGACTGGACGGTCCAGGGGCGTTGGCTACTGCAGGAGAACATCGTGGGCGAGGCCTTCCTCGCCACGAGCCGCGTGGAGGCCGGAGGGGAAGCCGCCCCCGCCTCCGACACCCTCCTCCCCCTTGGCGTCCGGAGAGAGGCAGGGGTCCGGCTGGCCGGAGAGGTGGGCCCCGGCTGGGTCCGGGCCGGCGCCGGCATCCGATCGGGAGAGGGATGGCCTTCGTCGGTCCTGGAGGTGGAAGGAGGGGCGAACCGGGACGGGCTCGGAGGCTTTTCCGCTGCATGGGACCGAGAGGGATGGAAGAATGGGGACAGCGGCCATTCTCTGTCCGCCCGGGCCTGGACGGAGCCGAGACGGGGGATCTCGCTCTTCGGAGACGTCCAGGACCTCCGGCGGGGCATCCCCTTTCTTGTCCCCCGCCCCCTCCCGGACGAGGAGAATGGGCTGGAGAACGAGGACGACCCGAACGACGACCCGGGCACTACGGAGCCCACCGAGGCGCCTTCCCTTCGCTTCACCGAGCGCTCGGGACTCCGGGTGGGGGCCCGCGCCGAATGGAGGGGAGTGGACCTTTCCTTGGCCTACCTGCTGACCGAGGGAGATTCCCTGGCCCCCATGGGCCTCCCCTTCGACCGAGAAGGATTCACCATGCCCGCGGGTCGCCGGAGCGGGGTGGAGGTCGCGGGACGCCTCCCCCTGGACCGGGTCCTGGACGGTCTCCACCTCCGGGGTCATGCGCAGTTCTGGGATCCCGGCGCTTGGCGCTACTTCCCCGATCGATCCTGGCTGGGCGCCCTGAGCTGGCGGCATCAGGGGTACGGGTCCAACCTGGAGATCTGGACCGATGTGGGGGCACGGGGGCGGGATTCCATGCTCATCCCCCTTCAGGCCGAAGGGACTGAAGGCTTCTTCGAGGCGCCCTTCGCCCAGAGCTGGTTCGCCCGTCTGCAGGTCCGGGTGATCACGGTCCGCGTCTTCGTCCAGTGGGAGAATTTCACGGTCAGGGACGACAATCTGGAGTTCCCCGGTCGTCCCCAGCCCCGGACCCGGGCCCTCTACGGGATCCGCTGGACCATGTGGAACTGACCTGTGGGACTGACGTGACGTGGAACGCCGGCGGTCCTTCCGCTATCTTCCAATGCTTATGACCAGAGCGGATCTTCTCAGCATGACGGGCTTCGGCTCGGCGGAGGCAGATGTCCCCCAGGGGCGCCTGCGCGTGGAGATCCGCACGGTGAACCACCGTTTCCTGAACCTCCAGGTGCGAACGCCTTCGGGGTTCGATCGCCACCAGCCGGAGATTGAGCGTCGGCTGCGGGGACACTTCGTGCGGGGCCATGTCTCCCTCACCGTATCCCTGGATCGATCCCACGCGACGGAAACCACGCCCCCCGTCCTGGTGGACGTGGACCGGGCTCGGGCCTACCGCGATGCCTTCCATGGCCTGCAGGTCGAGTTGGGGCTGGGGGGAACGGTGGGGGTGGAGCTCCTGGCTGGATTCCGGGATCTCTTCCAGACCCCGGAACGAGACCGGTCGACCGCGGTGGAGATGGACCCCGAGGTGCTGGGAACCCTGGTGGACCAAGCGGCCCGGGAAGTAGTCGAGATGCGCCGCTCCGAGGGCACCCGGATGGCTGCCGATCTCTCCCGGGGACTGGACCGGATGGAGGAGGAACTGGAAGCGGTTGCCGAGCGGGCCCCGGAGCGCCTGGTCCGGGAGCGCGATCGCCTCCGTGAAGCCATCCGGGAACTCCTGGACGGTGAGGGGGAAGTGGACGAGGAGCGGATTGCCCGGGAAGTGGCCCACCTGGCTGAACGATGGGATATCCACGAGGAGCTGGTGCGCTTCCGGTCCCACCTGGCCATGTTCAGGGAGACACTGGAGGCCGGGAGTCCGGACGGAGTGGGCAAGCGGTTCGGATTCATCGCCCAGGAACTCCTCCGGGAGACCAACACCATCGGGTCCAAGGCCAACGACGCCGAGATCGCAGCCCGGGTGGTGACCCTGAAGGAGGAGATCGAGCGCCTGCGGGAGCAACTGGAGAACGTGGAGTGACCACCGGCCTCCCCTATCGCCCCAGCCCTCTCGTCCTGGCGGCACCCTCGGGTACGGGAAAGACCACCATCGCCCATGCGTTGGTGGAGCGTTTTGAGCACTTCGTCTTCTCCGTCTCCGCCACCACGCGGACGCCACGAGCCGGCGAGAAGGATGGCGAAGATTACGAATTTGTCTCCCGTGAGGCCTTCGAGGCCATGATGCGGGAAGGAGCGCTGGTGGAGTGGGCAGAGGTCCATGGGAACCTCTACGGGACTCCCCGACGAAACATCCAGGACGCTCAGGACCGGGGAGAACACGTGGTGCTGGACATCGACGTCCAGGGAGCACGGCAGATCAAGGAGCGAATTCCGGAATCGGTCCTCCTTTTCGTCTTCCCACCCTCGGCGGATGCCCTATGGGGGCGTCTCACCGCCCGGGGGACGGAGGAGCTGGACGAAGTGCGGCGTCGCCTCCGTGCGGCCCATCGGGAACTGGAAGAGGCCGCCCATTTCGATTACATCGTGGTGAACGACGACCTGGAGCGGGCCATCGCCCGGGTTCGGGCCATCGTGGAGGCGGAGAGTCACAGGCCCCTCCGGGCGTTGGACCTCCCGGGAGAGGTCTCACGGCTCCGGAGGGAGATCGAAGCACAGGTGCAGCAGAGCGAGGGAAGGATCCATCGCCGGCAGCAGGCCGGAACCGAGTAGGCAACTCAACGCAAAGGCGGGACGACATGCGCGTATTCACACCCGACGAGGTGGCATCAACAACCGGGAGCAAGTACCTGGGAGTTCTGGTTTCCGCGAAGTACACGCGGGAACTCAATGCCCTCCCCAGGGACCTGAAGCCCCTGGGCGAGGAGAGGAAGCTCACCACCCGGGCCATGGAGGCCCTCACCTCCGGGCAGATCGAGTTCCGCCTGGTGGGACGCCGCCGCGGCATGGAGTAGCCGCCGTGGCCGGCCCCCGCGCCCTTTCCCTCCGACCCCCGTGGGAAGGCCGGAAGGTGGTGCTGGGGGTCACGGGTGGGATCGCGGCCTACAAGGCCGTGCAAGTGGCCAGGGATCTCACCCGTCTCGGCGCCCTGGTGGATGTAGTCCTTACCCGAAGTGCCGAGGAATTCGTCCGTCCCCTTTCCTTTGAAGGGGTGACGGGCCGTTCCGTTCTCACCTCCCTCTGGTCCGCCGAGGGATCTGCCCGTCACCTCACCCTGGCGGGCGAGGCGGACCTGGTGCTGGTGGCGCCTGCCACTGCGGACTTCCTCGCCCGGGCGTCCCAGGGGCGGGGGGATGACCTCCTCACGACCCTCCTCCTGGCCACCCGGGCTCCCGTCCTCCTCGCTCCGGCCATGAACGACCGGATGTGGAGCCATCCCCAGACCGTTAGGAATGCCCATCACTGCCGAGAGGTGCTGGGATATCGGTTGGTCGGCCCCAGGGATGGCCCCCTGGCGGCGGGGGAGGGAGCCGGGCCCGGGCGGATGCTGGAGCCGGACGAACTGGTGGAGTGGTCGGGTCGGCTCCTGGGCGCCGTCTCGCCCTGGTCTTCCATCCAGGTCCTGGTCACCGCCGGCCCCACCCGGGAGCCCCTGGACGCGGTCCGGTACGTGGGCAATCGATCCTCGGGCCGAATGGGGTTCGCCGTGGCCCGGGAGGCCTGGCTGAGGGGGAGTGAAGTGACCCTGGTCACCGGCCCCTCCGCCCTTCCGGACCCGGTGGGCGTGACGGTACGGAGGGTGGAGACGGCCCGGGAGATGCGAGACGCCGTGATGGAGGTGGCACCCCGGGCCAACCTGAGCGTCTTCGCCGCCGCAGTGGCGGATTTCCGCCCCCAGGACCCGTCCAGGGAGAAGCAGAAACGGAAGGATACGGGGAGCGAATGGGCGATCCGGCTCGTGGAGAATCCCGATGTGGCAGGCGAGAGCCGGTCCGTCCGACCTCCGGGGAGTGTCGCCGTGGGGTTCGCACTGGAGACGGGGGAGTTGATTTCCAGGGCCCGTGAGAAGTTGGAGGCCAAGGGCTTTGACCTGATCGTGGCCAACGACGCCGGCGAGGAGGGGGCGGGGTTCGACGTAACCACGAACCGGGTCACCCTCCTGGATCGAGAGGGTGGGGCCGAAGCGCTACCCCTCATGGGCAAGGAAGAGGTCGCCCGGGTGATCCTGGATCGGGTGGAGTCCCACCTTCCTTCGACGTCCAACGGAGACGATTCGTGACGCCTCCGGTCAATGATGCCCAACCCACACCCCGGCAGCTCATGGCCCGGCTCCTCCGGCAGCGGCAGGAGTTGGGGGCCGACCCCGTGGTGCTGGAGAACCTGAAGGGATCCGAAGCGCTGACCTTGGCTCGCCGAGATCCTGGAGAATCGGTCCCTGCCCCCCAGAGCATCCCCGTCCCGCAGGCACCGACTCCCACGATATCCCCAACGTCCAGCTCCCGGTCGACCCCATCGGTCATGACGCAAGGATCGGCGAGCGCTCAAGGTTCGGTCATCATGGAGGGCGGGGATCTCGGAAAGGGAAGGCAAGGCGTGGCGAACCTCGGGCTGGACGGCCCCCTTCCCACGGATCACGGGGAGCTTCGGGAGCTCTGCCTGAACTGCACCCGTTGCCGCCTGTCCGAGGGTCGCACCCAGGTGGTGTTCTCCGACGGGAATCCCGCCGCCCGGGTCATGGTGGTGGGAGAGGCTCCAGGTGCCAACGAGGATGCCACTGGAACCCCCTTCGTCGGGGCGGCGGGGAAGTTCCTGGACCTGCTCCTGGCGGCGGTGGGGCTCTCCAGAGCGGATTCGGTCTACATCTGCAACGTGATCAAATGTCGTCCCCCCGGGAACCGGAATCCCCGCCCCGATGAGATCGAGGCATGCGCCCCATACCTTCGGGCCCAGATCCGAACGGTTCAGCCGGAGGCCATCCTGGCGGTGGGAACCTTCGCGGGCCAGCTTCTCACGGGGGAGAACGCTCCTCTGGGCAAACTCCGGGGAAGGGTTCACGCCTACCAGGGAACGCCCCTGGTGGTGACCTATCACCCGGCGGCCCTCCTTCGGAATTCGGGTTGGACGCGTCCAACCTGGAACGACCTGCAACTCCTCCGGCAAATCCTGGACGAGCTCTGACCGTGATGCTCCTGTGAATCCCATCGAAACCCAACGGCCCCCCGTGGATCCCCGGCCCGTCCGCTACGACCGCGAGCCCCCGTACTCCCTCGAGGCGGAGGTGGCGGTCCTGGGTGGTGTGCTCATCGATCCAGAGTCCATGATCCGCATCGAGGACGTGGTGGACGACACCATGTTCTTCCGGGAGGGGCATCGGGTCCTCTTCCGGGCCATGCGCCACCTCCACGAGCGACGGACAGCCATCGACGTCGTGACGATGGGGGACCACCTCCAGGGCACCCAGGAACTGGAGCGAATCGGGGGGCTGGAGTACCTGGCAGGGCTCCTGGACGCCGTCCCCACCGCCGCCAACATCCAGTACCACGCCCGCATCGTTCGGGAGAAGGCCCTCCTCCGGCGGCTCGTGGATGCCTCCACGCAGATCATCCAGGATGTGTACGAGCCTGGGGAGCGCTCGGTGGAGGAGATCGTCGACAATGCCGAGTCCCGGATCTTCCAGGTGGCGGAGAGCCACGACCGGGGCGGGTTCGTCTGGATCAAGGATCTTCTCTGGGAGACCTTTGAGAACATCGAGAAGCTCCAGAAGAGTGACGGCGGTCTCACCGGGGTCCCCTGCGGTTTTCCCACCCTCGACCGGATGACCACCGGCCTCCAGAAAGGCGACCTGGTCATCGTGGCGGCCCGCCCCTCCATGGGGAAGACGGCGTGGGTGCTCAACGTGGCCCAGAATGCGGCCATTGGCCATCAAGTTCCGGTCGCCATCTTCTCCCTGGAAATGTCCAAGGAGCAGCTCGTGCAGCGGCTCCTATGCTCCGAGGCCCGGGTGGACGCCCAGAAGCTCCGGAACGGACGCCTCTCCCCCTCTGATTACCAGCGCATCGGCACCGCAGGAGCGAAGCTGAACACGGCGCCCATCTGGATCGACGACTCCCCCGGAGGAACCGTGCTGGAAATGCGGGCCAAGGCCCGGCGCCTCAAGGCCGAGGGGGGAATGGGGCTCCTGGTCATCGACTACATGCAGCTCATGGCGGGCTCAGGACGCCAGGAGAGCCGCCAGCAGGAGGTGAGCCAGATCTCCCGGGGACTCAAGGGACTGGCGCGGGAACTGGAGGTCCCGGTGGTGGCCCTCTCCCAGCTCTCTCGCGGACCGGAACAGCGCACCGACCACCGTCCCCAGCTCTCCGACCTACGGGATTCCGGGTCCATCGAGCAGGATGCCGATCTGGTCATGTTCCTGTACCGTCCGGAGTACTATTCCTCCGACGGGCTGGACAAGGACGGGGAATCCCTGGAAGGAAAGGCGGAGCTCATCGTGAGCAAGCAGCGGAACGGACCCACCGGCACGGTGAACCTCTTTTTCCACAAGAGCTACACCCGCTTCGACGAGCTGGCCCGGGAGACCGAGGAAGCCATCCCCGCCGGGGGAGGGAATGGGTACGATGACTATTGATCCGGACTCGCGTCCGGAGCAGGGATCATCGCCTGTGCAGGACTCTCTCTCGGCACCAGGGCCTTCGCCCGATCCTGGACCACTCCCAACAGGTGGTGGCCTGGGGGTAGCCATCCCCGCCGCCGGAACCGGAACCCGGATGGGCGGAGCCCGAAAGGCGTTTCTCACCCTCGAGGGAGAACCCATCCTCCTTCGGGCCCTCCGCCCCTTTCTGGCCCATCCCCGGGTCATCTCGGTGGCCATCGCCCTTTCCCAGGAGGACGTAAGATCCCCGCCCTCCTGGCTCCAGGCACTGGACGACCGGGTGCGCCTGGTCGCCGGAGGGGCCACCCGGCTCCACTCCGTGAGGGCCGCGCTGGCCGCACTCCGTCCTGGAGTCGAGGTGATCCTGGTTCACGACGCGGCCCGGCCACTGGTGACCCGCGAGATCATCGACCGGTGCGTCGCGGCGGCGGAGGAAGGCGAGGGGGCCGTGGCGGGTTGGCCGGCGGTGGATACCATGAAGGAGGTGGACGCCTTGGGGCGGGTGCTCTCTACTCCCGACCGGGATGCGCTCTGGCGAGCCCAGACCCCCCAGGCGTTTCCCAGGGGCCCTCTCATGGAAGCCTATCGCCGGGCCGTGGAGGAGGGGGTTCCCGCCACCGATGATTCAGCCCTTTTCTCCCGGTACGGGGGTCGGGTGCGGATGGTAAAGGGGGCACCCTGGAACCTGAAGGTTACCCACCCCGAGGATGTGGAGGTGGCTGAACTCTTCCTCCGCCGCCAAAAGGAGGGAAGTCGTGAGCGATGATGAAACCGCTCGCCGTCTGGTGCGGACCCTGGAGCAAGGAGATGGCTCCATACCGTCCACGGTAGTGGACTGCACCGGTCCCAGTCCCCCCTCCTCCGGAAAAGGGGCCCTCTCACTCCAGAAACTCTCCAGCCTGACCGAGATCGTCCATGGATGAAGCCGGACCACAGCCGACCCACCGGACCACCGGAGAAGAGGGAGGAGAATCCTTCCACCTTCTCTTCGTGTGTACCGGGAATACCTGCCGAAGCCCCCTGGCCGAGGTGCTTACCCGACGCGCCTTGCACCATCGGGGCTGGAGCCATGTCGAGGTGCGATCCGCTGGAGTCGCGGCGTTCCCCGGCGCCCCAGCCTCGGAGGGATCCCTGGAGGTTGCGAATGAGGAGGGCCTGGACCTGACCGACCACCAGGCCACGCCCATCTCCCCCTCCCTCATCGAATGGGCAGACCTCATCCTCACCATGTCCCCGGGGCATCTTCCTCCCATCCAGGCGGCAGGGGCCGGAGACCGGGCGACGGTGATCACCGACTTCGCCCTGCACGCGGGGGAGGACGCCCCATGGGGTCCTGGTGTGGCCGATCCGGTAGGGGGGGACCTTTCCCGCTACCGTGCGACCTATCGGGAACTGGAGGAACTGGTGGATGCGGTGCTGGCCCGACTCGAACCTCTCCTGGACCCATGAGACTCCTGGCCCTCCTCGGAGACCCGGTGGCCCACTCCCTTTCCCCGGCGATCCAGAATGCGGCCTTCCGGAAGACGGGAGTGGAGGGGATCTATCTTCCCCTGAGGACAGGGAAAGGGGATCTGCCGGGGCTGCTCCGTGGGATCGCCAGGGCGGGAGGCGGAGGAAATGTCACCCTCCCCCACAAGGAGAGCGCCGCCGCCTTGGTGGAGCAGCCACTCCCTGCGGTGGTCCGCACGGGTGCCTGCAACACCTTCTGGCTGGCCGACGGACGGGTCCATGGTGACAACACCGACGTCGAGGGCTTCCGCCGGGCCCTGCGCCGCCTTCTGGGACGGGATGCGGCCGGCGCCCGGGTCCTCCTCCTGGGAGCCGGTGGCGCAGCCCGGGCCGTGGTGCACAGCCTGGTGGAGGACGGAGTGGAGGGAATCTGGATCAGGAACCGTTCCCGGGAACGGGCCGTGGAACTGGCGGAGACCCTTGGGGGTGGACGTGCCAGGATCATGGAGGCGTCCCCCACCACCCTTTCCGAGATGGACGCGGTGGTGAACGCCACGCGACTTGGGCTGGAGGCAGACGATCCCCTCCCCCTGCTGCCGGACGAGTTTCCCCCGGGGGAGCCGGCGTGCCTGGACCTGGTCTACGCCCCTGCTGAAACGCCCTGGGTACGAACCATGAGAGACATCGGACTGCCCGCGGAGGACGGGGGTGAGATGCTGGTACAGCAGGGAGCTGCAGCGTACGAGCGGTGGTGGGACGGCCCCGCCCCCATCGAGGTGATGCGGGACGCTCTGACCAAGGTCAGAACGACGGGATGAGGTTCCTTCACCTGGCTACCGGGTTGGAGCGGTTCCTCCTTCCTTGCGCCTGTCTTGCCTGCAGGACCTATCTGCCGGATCCCCGGCGTCTCCTTTGTCCCGGGTGCACCGTCGGCCTTCCTCCGATTCCCCACCCCCGCTGCCCCCGGTGTAAGGGGCCCCTTCAGGCGGCCAGGGGAGCGCGCCACCCAGGCCCCGGGGCAGACCCGTCAGCCAATCCAGAGGCGAGCGCAGCGGCGAGGAGGGAGACCAAGCCGGGAGGGCTGGATGGATGCGCCGAATGCCGGGAATGGCCTTCCATTCTCCGGGGGGCCAGCCAGGCCGTGGCGCTGGACGGACCCGCCCGTACCCTGGTCCACGCCCTCAAGTACGAGGGGTGGGAACGGGCGGGAGAGGTGATGGCCACGGCGATGCTTCCTTCCCTCCCGGAAGGAGGGGCATGGAAAGACGCCCTCCTGGTCCCGGTCCCCACCTCCCGGGAGCGGGAACGGCGGCGGGGATTCAACCAGGCTGCCGTCCTGGCTCGGGAGTTGGCCCACAGCAGGGGACTCGACGTTCTGGATGCCGTCTACCGCAAGGGTGAAGGGGGTACGCAGGTCGCCTTGCACCCGGAAGAACGCCGGGCTAACGTCCGAGGGGTCTTCGGGCTGGTCCCCTCCGCCCTGGTTCATCTCGCCCATCGGCGGGTCATCCTGGTGGACGACGTCCTCACCACCGGGGCTACCGGAGCCGAGGTCGCCGGCGTACTGGAAGAAGCGGGAGTATCGGCGGTCTGGCTTCTCACCTTCGCCCGCACCCTCCCGGATCGTCGCCTCGACGGGAACGACGTCTGGCCAGGAAGGGAGCAGGACCGGCGGGGACCCCTCGGATTCCTCCGTCGGAAACGGCGCCCAGCGCCCTCGATTCCCACAGGCCCGGGGACAACCCCGAAACCCTGAGAACCAAGAGAAACCTCGAGCCCCCCAGGGGAAGGAGTTCATCGAAGATGGCGACACGCGTAGCGATCAACGGATTCGGCCGGATCGGCCGCCTGGTCATCCGGGCTGCACTGAAGCAGGGAAGGGATGACCTGGAGTTCGTGGCGGTAAACGACCTGACGGACAGCGCCACCCTGGCCCACCTCTTCAAGTTCGACTCGGTGCACGGGACCTTCCCCGGGACGGTGGAGGCCTCGGAGAAGGGGATCGTCGTCGACGGCCGCGAGATCCGGGTCCTCTCCGAACGGGACCCGGGCTCCCTCCCCTGGGCGGAGCTGGGCGTGGACGTGGTGGTGGAGTGCACCGGTCGCTTCACGAAGCGGAGCGACGCCGCCCGCCATCTCGATGCCGGGGCCCGGAAGGTGGTCATCTCCGCTCCGGCGAAGGAAGAGGACGTGACGGTGGTGCTGGGAGTCAACGACGACATGTATGACCCCGAGGCCCACCACGTCATCTCCAATGCCTCCTGCACCACGAACTGCCTGGCGCCGGTGGCCAAGGTCCTCCTGGACGCCTTCGGTTTCGACCGGGGCCTCATGACCACCATCCATGCCTATACCAACGACCAGAACACCCTGGATGCGCCCCACAAGGACCTCCGCAGGGCCCGGGCCGCCGCCATGTCCATGATCCCCACCACCACCGGTGCCGCCAAGGCCACCGGCTTGGTCCTCCCGGAGTTGGCCGGACGGATCGACGGGATGGCCATCCGGGTGCCTACCCCCGACGTCTCCCTGGTGGACCTCACCGCCGTGGTCACGCGGGAGGTCACGGTGGAAGAGGTGAACGACGCCTTCCGTAAGGCCGCGGACGGAGCGATGAAGGGGATCCTGGGAGTCGAAGACCGGCCCCTGGTCTCCGTGGACTACACCGGGGACTCCCGTTCCTCCATCGTGGACACAGCCTCCACCGCCGTCACCCAGGGCACGCTCGTGAAGGTCCTGGCCTGGTATGACAACGAATGGGGGTACTCCTGCCGGGTGGTGGACCTGGTGGGCCTCGTGGCCAAGCACCTTCCGGACCGGGACTGATCCCGGTGGCGCGCACACGGTCCCTCCCGGATCTTTCGGCAGGAGACCTCCGAGGGCGGCGGGTGCTGGCTCGGATGGACTACAATGTCCCCCTCTCGCCAGAAGGGGCCGTCACCGACTCCATCCGGGTGGATTCCACCCTCCCCACACTGAACCACCTCCGGGAGGCCGGGGCCCGGATCATCCTGGTATCCCACCTGGGCCGACCCAAGGGGACTCCGGATCCGCGCTACTCCCTGGCGCCGGTGGCCCAACTCCTGTCCCGGCGGCTGGGTGCCGACGTGCCCCTGCTGGCCGATCCTCCTGGCTCGGATGCGTTGATGGAGCGCGTGGAGGCCATGGAGGACGGGGAGGTGGTCCTTCTGGAGAACATCCGATTCCTCTCCGGGGAGACGGAGAACGACCCCGAGCTCGGCGAGGCGCTGGGCCGGCTCGGAGAGGTCTTCCTGGGCGACGCCTTCGGTGCGGCCCATCGTGCCCACGCCTCCAACGTCGGGGCGGCCAGGGCCATTCGGGATCGGGGAGGGCCGGCGGTGGCCGGATTCCTCATGGAACGGGAGTTGCGCTTCCTCCGGGAAGCCGTGCGGGACCCGGCCCGGCCCTTCGTGGCCGTACTGGGGGGGGCGAAGATCTCCGGGAAGATCGATGTCATCGAGGCCCTTCTCCCCCAGGTGGATCGGCTCATCGTGGGTGGAGCCATGGCCAACACCTTCTTCCGGGCGCTGGGACTTTCCACGGGGGCCTCCCTGGTGGAAGAGGATCGGGTGGCCATGGCCGGCGAATTGCTGGAGCGGGCGGGGGAGAAACTCCTCCTTCCGGTGGATTGCGTGGTGGCCACCACCCTGGACGCCGCAGCCGACTCCCGGACGGTCTCTCGGGACGGAGTGGGGGAGGGGGAGCGAATCGGCGACATCGGAGCCACCAGCCAGGAGCTGTTCAGTCGGGAGGTCCGGGGCGCTCGGACCTGTCTGTGGAACGGACCCATGGGGGTTTTCGAGTTGGCCCCCTTCGCCGAAGGCACCTTCGCCGTGGCCCGAGCCCTGGCGGAGGCCACCGACGCCGGAGCCATCAGCGTGGTGGGAGGCGGGGACTCGGCGGCCGCAGCGGTCGCCGCAGACGTGGCGGAGCGACTCACCCACATTTCCACCGGAGGCGGGGCGTCCCTGGAACTCCTGGCAGGAGCCTCCCTTCCGGGGGTGGACGTGCTGGATCAGCTTGGCGACGAAGGGGGGAACGAATGACGAAGAGTGCACCGGCCCGGCCGATCCTCATCGCAGGGAACTGGAAGATGAACCACGGCCCTGCGGAGACCCGGGCCTTCTTCCGGGACCTTCGGGTGCCTGAACTCCCGTCTGGGGTCCAACTGCTCCTCTTCCCACCGGCCCTCTCCCTGGCGGCAGCCCGATCCGAGTTGGAACAGCGGCCGGAGGGCTTCCCTCCCGTCTCCCTGGGCGTCCAGAACATCCACTGGGAGCCGGCTGGAGCTCTGACCGGAGAACTCTCTGCGGAGATGGCCCGGTCCGCCGGGGCCTCCCACGCCCTGGTGGGGCATTCGGAACGCCGCCAACTCTTCGGGGAGTCCGACGAAGACACGGTTCGGAAGGTGGCGGCCACCTACCGCGCGGGTCTCATCCCGGTGCTCTGTGTCGGGGAAACCCTGGAGGAGCGACGGAAGGGCAGCCTGGCCAGGGTCCTCCACCGGCAACTGGACGCAGTCATCGGTCCCGAAGGCCTGCGGACGGAAATCGCCACCGGGCCCTTCGTCCTGGCCTACGAGCCGGTGTGGGCCATTGGTACCGGTGAGACCGCCACCCCGGACGATGCCGCAGAGGCCCACGGGCTTCTCCGGGCCCACCTCGGGGAACGGCTGGGTCGGACCGCCGGCGACGGGATCCCCATCCTCTACGGAGGCTCGGTCAAGCCGAAGAACGCCCGGGAACTCCTGGCGGCGCCGGAGGTGGACGGGGTTCTGGTAGGGGGCGCCTCTCTGGAGGCTGAGAGCTTCGCCCAGATCGCCGCGGCCTCCGTTTCCCCTCAGGGATAGGGTCTCTGAGTTGGATTTGGTTGACACCGGGTCGGGAGTGCGTGACCTTTCGATGCTAGTGTGGTGTTGCGACACTGCACCAGATCAGAACTCGAACCAAGCGACCTCCAGGGTCTTCTCTACATGTACGGACTATTCCTGACACTCCTCGTCCTCGACGGAATCTTCCTTTCCGTGGTGGTCCTCCTTCAGGCGGGCAAGGGCGGTGGGCTGGCAGCCATGGGAGGCGGAGGAACCGCCACCGATGGCGTGCTGGGCGGAAGGCAGGCCAACACCTTCCTGGTGCGGGCCACCTGGTCCGCAGGCGGGGCCTTCATGGTCCTGGCTTTGATCCTGGCCATCCTCTCTTCCCGCGCCGACGGGCCCGCTTCGATCCTGCAGCAGGATCTTCAGCCCACGGCTCCGGCTCCCGTCCTCCCTGGTTCGGATGTGGCTCCCCCAGCGGGAGTGGATCCGACATCGGGAGGACCCGGAGACGGGGCGAGCGACCCCGACGGCCTCTGACACCGGATCGGGGCGGAGCCATGACCCGTCTGCTCCCCCGGGGCCCGAGCCTCCTCCAGGCCGGATGAATCCTCCGGCCTCCCCTCCGTCCGAGCCATACCTTGTGGCGGGTCTCTCCAGAGACCGGCTCCTCGCACTCTTCCGAGCCATGGTCCTGGCCCGGGGAGCGGAGGAGCGGCTGGAACATCTTTTCCACCAGGGCCACATCACCGGCGGTCTATACCGTTCCCTTGGCCAGGAAGCCGGAGCCGTGGGAGCGGCTTACGCCCTCCGGCGCCGAAGTGACGGAACCGGAGACATCCTGGCACAGACCATCCGGGCCACTGGGGCCGTCTTCCTCATGGGAGGTCGGCCGGTGGACTATTTCCGCCAGTACCTGGCTCGGGCCACCGGCCCCACGAAGGGGCGGGAAGCCAACGTGCACTGGTCCGACTTCCAGCGGGGACTCCTGGGCCCGGTATCCCCCCTCGGCTCCATGGTAGAGGTCATGGCAGGGATCACCCTGGCGTTTCGCCTGAAGGGAGAGGACCGGGTCGGAATGGTCTTTGGCGGCGACGGTGCATCCTCTACAGGAGCCTGGCACGAGGGCCTGAACCTGGCCGCCGTGCAGCGGTGCCCCATGGTCCTCATGGTGGAAGCCAACCAATGGGCCTTCGCCACCCCCACCTCCCGTCAGACCCGGGTGGTCTCCTTTCTGGAGAAGTGCGAGGGATACGGGATCACCGGGGTGTCCGTGGATGGAACCGATCTCCTGGCCGTCTACGAAGCCTCCCGAGGAGCGGTGGACCGTGCCCGCGCCGGCGCGGGCGTGCAGATGGTGGAGCTGCGCTACTATCGCCGTCGGGGTCATGCCCAGCACGATGCCCAGGAGTACGTAGACCCCGAGGAGCTTCGTCACTGGGAGGCCCGGGATCCCCTGGAGGGCTTCCGCAACCGCCTCCTGGCCGAAGGATGGGCCCTGGAGGAGGAAATCGAGGCCATCCGTCAGGAGACGGAGCAGGCGCTGGCTGCGGCCGCTGCCCGTGCCGTGGACGAACCCCGCCCCGACGGGGAAGAGGCCCGTAAGGGAATCTGGAGCGGCCTCGAGGTTCCGGTGCCCTGGTACCGAACGAGAGAGGGAACACCCGGGGGGCCCACCCTCCTCCGGGTCGAGGATCGCCCCCCGGTCGTGGATCCATTCCACATGGAAGGAGACGACTGGATGGAGGGAGAGGATCTGGATCACCAAGGGGAGAGGGGGGAGGCGTGAGCGACGGAGTGGATGTGACCCAGTCAAGACCGGAACACGTGACCCGAACCCGCAGGGGCGAACCCGTCACCTTCCTGGAAGCCATCTCCGAGGCCCTCTGGGAGGAGATGGAGCGGGACGAGCGGGTCTTTCTCATGGGAGAGGACATCGGCCTGTATGGCGGCGCCTTCAAGGTCACCCGGGGATTCCAGGACCATTTCGGACCGGATCGGGTCATTGACACCCCCATCTCCGAGGCTGGATTCACGGGGGCAGCGGCGGGGGCCGCCCACATGGGACTGCGCCCGGTGGTGGAAATGCAGTTCATGGACTTCATCTCCCCTGCCTACGACATCCTCACCAACTACATCGCCACCTCCCGCTACCGGGGAGCGGGTCCGCAACCCCTGGTGGTTCGGGGTCCGGTGGGAGGAGGAAACCGGGGAGGACCCTTCCACTCCCAGAATGTGGAAATGGCGTTCTTCCACACCCCGGGTCTCAAAATCGTCTACCCCAGCACGGCCTATGACGCCAAGGGGCTTCTGAAGGCTGCCATCCGGGACGACGACCCCGTGCTCTTCGAGGAGCACAAGGGCCTCTACCGGGCTCCCTATCTCCGGGAGATCCTCCCCGACGAGGACTATGTGGTCCCCATCGGGAAGGCGAAAACCGTCCGGGAAGGCAGCCATCTGACCGTGGTCACCTACGGGATGATGGTGCATCGTTCCCTGGAGGCCGCCGAGGAACTGGCCCGGGAAAACGGAGTGGAGGTGGAGATCCTCGACCTCCGGACATTGCTCCCCATGGACGACGACGCCATCGTGGAATCGGTGAAGCGGACCGGAAAGCTCCTGATTGTCCACGAGGACACCCGTACCGGGGGGATCGCCGGGGAGATTGCCATGCGTGTCAACGAGCGGGCATTCGAGTGGCTGGACGGCCCCATCCTTCGGGTCACGGCCATTGATGCCCCAGTCCCCTACGCCGGCCCCCTGGAGGACTATTTCCTCCCCGGGGTGCAGGACATCGTCACCGCGGCCCGTTACCTCGCCGCGTACTGAGACCGGGTCGATCAACGCCATACCTTGCCAGTGACAGAGGTCCGGATAGGTTAGGAAGTTCCTGCCCCAATTCTTTCTTCAACCGGAATCACGGAGCGATCAACGTGGCTCGCATCGAAGTGCCCATGCCCCAGATGGGGGAATCCATCGCCGAGGGGACCGTATCCAGATGGATCAAGAAGCTCGGCGAGAGTGTCGAGCGGGATGAACCCATCCTGGAGATCTCCACCGACAAGGTGGACGCCGAGATCCCCGCCCCCCAGTCCGGAACGCTGGTGGAGATCGCCGTGGAGGAAGGGGAGACGGTGGAGGTGGGAACCATCGTAGCCTACATCGACACCGACGGGGGTGCACCGGCTGAGGCGCCCTCCGGGTCCTCCGAAGAAGCCCCGGAGAAGGCGGAGGAGGAGACCCAGGCCGAGCCCGCGCAGGCAGCCGCTCCATCCACCGACGAGAAGGCCTCGGTCCAGTCGGAATCGGCGGAGCCCGGTTCCGCGGAGGAACGCCTGAAGCAGCGCTCGACGCCGGTCGTCCGGCGCATGGCCGAGGAACATGGTGTGGATCTGGCTCAGGTCTCCGGGTCCGGTCAGGCCGGGCGGGTGACCAAGCAGGATCTCCTGGACTTCCTGGAGAGTGGTCCGGAGGAGAAGGCAGCAGCTCCGGCAGCGAAGCCTGCACCGGCACCGTCCCGCCCCGCTGCGGCAGTGCAGGCCACGGCCGAGCCTTCCGAGTTCTGGAAGATCTTCTATGGCCAGGTGCAGAATCCCGAGTTCCCCGTGCGGGAAGGGGATCGGGTCGAGACCATGGACAAGATGCGCCGCCTCACCGCCGAGCATATGGTGGTGGCCAAGCGGGTGGCGCCCCACGTCCACTCCTCCATCGAGATCGACTTCACCCGCATCGACCAGATCCGGAAGAGTCACAAGGAGAAGTGGTCGCAGCAGGGTGCTCGGGTGAGCTACACCGCCTTCGTGGTGTGGGCCATTTCCCGGGTGCTCCGCGATTACCCGAACATCAACGCCACCGCATCGGGGAACAATATCATCTACCGCGCCAGCGTGAACGTGGGCGTGGCGGTGGACCTCGATCCCGGCTTGATCGTCCCGGTGATCCATGATGCGGACCACCTTTCCCTGGTGGGTATCGGCAAGAAGGTGATGGAACTCGCCGATCGGGCCCGGAACCGTAAACTGGTCCCCCAGGACATCCAGGGTGCCACCTTCTCCCTGACGAACCCCGGCGTCCTGGGCACCCTCACCGGCTTTCCGGTGATCCCGAAGGGTACGGCCGGAATCCTGGGCACCGGCGCCATCGAGAAGCGGGTTGTGGCGGTGGTGGACCCCCTCACGGGGCAGGATGCGGTGGCGATCCGCAAGCGCTCCATCTTCACGCTGGGGTACGACCACCGGATCGTGGACGGTGCCGATGCCGCCCGCTTCCTGGCCCAGTTGAAGACGGTAATGGAGGAGTTCCCGGAAGACGCCTGAGCACTCCCATCCTCGGAACGGAGGCGGGGGGCCCCTCGCGGGGTCCCCCGTCTTCGCACCGGGCAGCGCCCTCCGACGGAACCGGTTCCAGGGACCAGGAACGGACGCCGGAGAAGGGGAGATCGAGGAGAAAGGAATGGCATCGTCCATGGATCCGGAGAGGAAGGCACCCTTGGAGATACGGGAACTCCACGTCCGGCGTCTGGGCCTTGTTCCCTACGGAGAAGGCCTTGAACTGCAGGATTCCCTGATCCAGGAACGGAGAGCCGATGTCATTCCGGACCAACTCCTCCTCCTGGAACACCCCCACGTCATCACCCTCGGTACCGGGTCGCAGTCGTCCAACGTCCTGGCCGACGAAGACCGGCGCCGGGAGTTGGGGGTGGATCTCTTCGAAACCGGCCGGGGCGGGGATGTGACCTACCATGGCCCCGGTCAGCTGGTTGGATACCCCATTCTCGACCTGAAGCCGGACCGTAAGGATCTGCACCGGTATCTGAGGGACCTGGAAGAGGTCCTCATCCAGGTCCTTCGGAGCTACGGGCTGGAGGGATCCCGGTCCAGCGGATTCACCGGGGTCTGGACGCGCCAGGGAAAGGTAGCGGCCATCGGAGTTCGGGTTTCATCGGGATGGATCACCTCCCACGGCTTCGCCCTGAACGTGAACACCGACCTGGACTACTTCGGCACCATCGTCCCCTGCGGAATCCAGGGCCGGCAGGTCGCCTCCCTCCAGGGGCTCCTGGGCACACATGTGCCCATGGAGGAGGTCATGGACCGGACATCCCTGGCCATGGCCAGGATCTTCGGGCGCAGCCTCCAGGAGACATCGCCCGCCCGCTGAACCGTCGCCGACAGTGGAGCTTCACACCTCCGGGGGCGTGAACTCGAACTCGTCCAGGTACCTCCCCTTTTCCTCCCGCTGGCGCTCGAGCCATTCTTCGAAGCCAGAGGGAACGAGCCCGTTGGAAGCATCCTGCTCCCGGGCCGCTCGGACTGCCAGGTCATTGGCGTACTCGTTCCTGGGATGCCCCGCGTGACCCCTCACCCATTCCCAACGGACTTTGTGCCGCGCCGCCTCCCGGTCCAGTTCCTTCCAGAGTTCCACGTTCTCGATGGCGCCCCCCTTCCGCTTCCACCCCCGCCGCTTCCATCCGTGGATCCATTCCGACATCCCCTTGACGAGATACTGGGAGTCGGAGACGAAGCGGACTTCGCAGGGGTACCGTAGCCCTGAGAGCCCTTCAATCGCGCTCCGCAGGGCCATCCGGTTGTTCGTCGTACCGGGCTCGGAAATCCAGTAGTCCCGGCGCTCCCATCCGTCCCCGGTCCAAACCTCCACCAGCCCTGCCGCTCCCCCGGGGCTCGCCCGATCCTGAAACTGGTTTCCGAGGCACGATTCGTCGGCGTGAATCCAGACGGCGCGGGACGGGTTCGGATCCGACGCCGGGCCCTCCAGCGACTGGCGCACGGGACGTTCCAAGGGGGTCGAGGTCATGACTCTCCGAGAGGGTGGGCCCGACGGGACAGGCCGGGGAAGGGGAAGGAAGGGAAGATGACCGTGGATGCACCGGGCCAGGAATACCGGCGAGTCACTGACTCGGCACGCTAGAAGGCTGTTGAAGAAGTACAGGGACCACCGAGAAGGGGTGTTGCGCGACCCAAGCGCGATGCGTTTGGGTGCCCGGGCAAGGCGGAGCGCCGACAGCGATGCGGTAGCATCGCTGAGGGGCTCCAACGAAGATCCAGGGCCGCAAACCCCCTTCTCCCTTCGGGTTGGGGCGGCAGGGAGCCCCCTCGGTCGTTGGCTCCCCTCGACGTAGCTCTCGCTATGCCTGCGGGTCGCCGCCTACGATCAGGGCTCCCTGGCGCTCCCAACGGTGGCGCCCTCTACTTCTTCAACAGCCTTCTAGT
>REED01000167.1 GCA_007695225.1 Gemmatimonadales bacterium | reverse complement strand
GCCAGTACTCCGCCGTCTCCCGGTCGATGACCCCGGTCTCGTGATCCCAGATGGGGCGGGGGTAGCCGTCCTCTCCCACCGGGCCATGCGCCGCCTCCCAGATGGCCCACTGGCCTCCGGACCGGCTCCGATCCCCCACCGCCAGTTCGAAATGACCCTCCTGGCGCATGGTGAACTGGATGTTGCCGTCGGGACGCCGGTTGTTGGGGCGCTCCACCGTGATCCATCCCCGGTCCAGCTCGTAGGCGTTCTCGTCCTCGTAGATGTTCACGATCTGGTAGGCGTGGAAGTCCACCGAGTCGGGACACCAGGACCAGGTCCCCCCGAAGTACTCCGGGTGGAAGATCTGGAGGGCCAGCGCCTCCCATCCTCCGGTGGAGCCTCCCGCCAGGACCCGGGACCAGGGCTGGGCGAGCATCCGGAACTCCTCCTCCAGGTAGGGGATGAGCTCCTGGGTGATGGCGTCCCCATAGGGACCCACGTTGGGGGAGTTCACCGAGTAGGAGGTGTCGTAGTAGGGGTTCGCGTCCCGGATGGTCACCACGAACATCCCCGGGGCGGCGCCGGACATCCAGAAGTCGGCGAAGCCGGCAGTGCGGCCGCTCCCCTCCTCGCCGGGGACGAAGCCGAAGGGGGGGCGGTCCCCGGGAAAGTGCCCCAGGTGATAGAGGACGGGGTAGCGCAGATCCCCCTCGTCGTCATATCCCGCAGGGAGGAGGACGTTGGCGCCGATGTACATGTCCCGTCCCCAGAAGTCGGAGAGGAGCTCACTCCGGATCTTCACGAACCGGACGTGCTCCGTGTCCCGGGGGTTCCCGAGTTCCAGCACCTCTCCCTCCCGGAGGGGCTGCATGGGGGGAATGACCTGATCCAGGACGAGATGGATTCCTTCCCCGGCTGAGGCCCGGCCCCCGGAGGCACCCCCGGATCCCAGGCGCACGGTGACCACCTGGGAGTGGGCGTTCCCTGGCGAGATCCAGGGGTTCTGCCCCTCGCCCGTCTCCCGGTGCATCTCCAGGACGTGGCCGTCGGCCCGGTGATAGGTGGTCCAGGAACTCAGCAGGGCCTGCACCCGGTACTCTCCTTCCGGGAGGTCATGGAAGTCCGGAAGGGGGTAGCCTCGAACTCCCTCGGTTCCGGGGGTGAGGAGGATCTCGGCACTGGCCCCCATGTCCCGGATCTCCATCCCCCAGAAGGGGACGCCGGTGACGCCCACCCGGCGGCGGGGTTCTGGCAGTTCGGCTCCGTCCGCCGCCGCCTCTGCATCGGTCAAACGGTCGATGATCACGTAGAGGCGACCCTTCACCGGCACCTCCATCCCCAACTCCGCCATCCCTTCGAGGGTGGCGGCGGGGAGCTCCACCCGGAAGGTGGGGCCGTCTCCCGCCGCATTGGAGGCTCGGGCGGCATCGGGGCCGGATGCGCCTGGAGCCTCAGGACCGCATGCGGACAGGAGCAGCGCCGCGAAGAGGATCGAGGAGAGGGTCGCGACGCGGGCCAGGGTGGGGCAGGGGAGGGGTGTGTGGCGGAGAAGGCCGCTGCGACACCTCCTTAGGGACGGCAGGGATGCGGACATTGGGAGAATCCGGAAGTGTGGGAGGGGGCGGGCCGGGGGGGATCACCATCGGAGTTGCGGGACTCCGAGTCCTTCCCATGGTAGCGCGCGTGGTCGCGGTGCGCACGGGTGGATCAACGTCGGTGCGGGTCAACTGGACAACGGGCTGGCCGGCCAGCGTGGTGGGTCAGGAAGCTGGGAACCGAAGCACTGAAGGAACGGAGGCTTCGGTGCGCCGGGGTGGCCAGGCGCCATGGGGAGCGATAGTCTCGCTCTGGTGGCCCGTGCATCGCGACCACTGCGGATGCACCGGGTCACGAGTTCCGGCGAATCCCTGATCTACCGCTCCAGGAGTCCCTTGAAGAACGAAGACTGGCCCCGCTTCGGTCGCATGGCATGGGCGACCTTGGGCGTCCTGGCGCTCGTGGTCGTCGCGGGCGTGGTCCTGAGGGAGCTGGCCCTGGTGGTGGTCCCCCTCCTCCTGGCCCTCTTTCCGGCGACCCTCCTGGTCCCGGCGGCCCGGTGGCTGGAGCGCTGGCGGATCCCACGAACGTTGGCCGCCATTGTGACCCTCCTGGGCGGACTCATCCTCTTCTTCGGAGTCGCGGCGGGGACCGTCACCTTGGTCGTCGCCCAGCTCCCAGACATCCTGGATTCGGCGGGGGAGGGGATCGATGGGGTGGAAGAACTGGTGGGGCGGGTGGTGCCTGGGTTCGAGATCCCTGCTGTCGACGAGATCCGGGGGATGATCCTCGATCGAATCGAGACGTCGGACGAGGGGACCGGGGACTTCGCCACGCAGGCGCTGAGCATGGCCATGGGGGCCGTGGAGGTGGTGGCGGGGATGCTCCTCGTCCTGGTGGTCCTCTTCTTCTATCTGAAGAGCGGTCGGGCCCTTGCCGAAGGGCTTGCGGGATTCGTGGCTCCCGGCTCCCGGGAACGGATCATGCCCCTGGCCGAAGAGGCATGGGAGACCCTGGGGGCCTATTTTCGCGGCCAGCTCCTGGTGGCCTTGGTGGATGCGGTCTTCATCGGGATCGGCCTGGTGCTCCTCGGGGTGCCCCTGGCTCTCCCCCTGGCCGCCCTCGTCTTCTTCGGAGGCCTCTTTCCCATCGTCGGAGCCCTGGCCACCGGTGTCCTGGCGATCCTGGTTGCGTTCTCCCACGGGGGAATCGGAATTGCCCTGGCGGTGACGGGGCTGGTCCTGGCCGTCCAGCAGCTCGAGGGAAACGTGCTGGAACCCCTCATTCTCAGCCAGGTCCTCGATCTCAACCCCCTGGTCATCATCTTGTCCATCACACTGGGCGCCATCGTGCTCGGTGTGCTGGGGGCTTTTCTGGCCGTTCCCACTGCGGCCATCGGGAAGCGGCTCATTGTCCGACTCCGGGAGGCTACCTTCGATGAGGGTGGACAGGGAGGAAAGACGGATCCGTTAAGCGCCGGATAATCCCCTTTCCCGAGCTTCCCGTGCAAGACAAATCGGAGGCCGGGATCCACTGGGGGATGCATCGCCGTGGGATCGGCCTCCACTCACCTTCTGCCCGGACCGGCCCCCATGAGCATCGAAACCATCGACCTCGAGTTCCTTGCCGTGATCGCCATGGCGTTCACCCTCGTCCTGATCCCGGTGATGGGTATCACGGCCCGATTCGCGCTGAAGCCTACGGTCGAGGCCCTGGGTCAAGTCTTCCACCAGAAGGGGTCGGACGAGGCCCTCCAGCTCATGGAACGACGCATGGCGATGCTGGAGCAGCAGATCGACCTCATGGAGGGAGCGATGCGGCGCCTCGACGAGACGGTCCAGTTCGACCGGGCGCTCACGTCATCCGTGCCCTGACGCCCTGATTCGGGACATCCGCTGATTCGGCCCCCCTCCGGGCTCGCCCCCCACACGAGGCGGCCCCCCGAGGCGGCCCCGGGGGGGGCGCGCCTCAGGGGGGGCCGCTTTCGTCGCCTATCCCCGCTTGCCGCCCCGGCTGTCCCGCTTCGCCTGTTTCCGGGCACCACTGGATCGCTTGTGGGAGTGGATCCGGACTACCTTGGTGCGGGCGAAGTGGTCCTGCTGCCGCTTTCCGAGACCCTTTTCCCGGGTGCGTCGAGCCGCCGGGACGCCCTCGATCGCCTGGACCTCCTCCACGAAAGCCACCTCCTCCTCCGCCGAGAGCTCGATTCCGCCTGCGGTGGTGAGATCCACCTCGCCGGCTTCCACGAGGGTCCAGAGGGCCTTCCGGAGGCTGGGGACCGGGGCGTCCGGGAACTCGGCCCACAGGTCTCCGAAGGTGGAGACGTGGGGCTGGGCGATGGCTTCCCGAATCTGGTCCGGGGTGGGAGCCGAATCGGTGGCTGCAGGGGCGCTGGGCTTCTCGCCGGCGGGTGCCCCCTTCTGTGCGGCTCCCGCCTCCTCCAACTCCGTCAGGCGGTCCAGGACCCAGTCCATGATGTCGGCCTGGCGCATGGTGTTCTCGTTGGAATCGGCGCCGCGGGTGGAGCGGGGCTTCGCCTTCCGCCGGGCCTCCCTGGCCTGCTGGTGGGCCCGGTCCACGTACTTGTCCCGCCACCCCCGGACGAGTCCCCGAAGCCGGGTGATCTCCTGCTCGGGAAGGGAACGTGCGTCCACGACCTGGGCGACGATCTTGAACTCGGAGTCGGGGAGGAGCCGCTTCACGCGGCCAAGGGACATGTTCATGGGACCTCGAGGATGGGATGGATGAGAGAAGACGAAAGAAGAGAGAGGCCCTGCAGTCACAGGGCCTGAAGTCACCGCTTTGATCTTAGCAGGCTGTTGAAGAAGTAGAGGGCGCCACCGTTGGGAGCGCCAGGGAGCCCTAATC
>REED01000068.1 GCA_007695225.1 Gemmatimonadales bacterium | reverse complement strand
GCCACCGACATCGTGGCCCGGGGGATCGACGTCGAGGCCCTGGATCACGTGGTGAACTTCGACGTGCCGCCTCAGGTGGAAGACTACATCCACCGGGTGGGCCGCACGGCTCGGGCCGAAGCCACCGGCGAGGCCTACACCCTGGTCTCCCCTGAGGAGGAGGCCGATGTCCGGGCCATCGAGAAGGCCCTGGGGAAGTCCATTCCACGCCGCACGCTGGAGGACTTCAACTACGGCGCCAAGGCGGATGAGCGCTTCGAGGTCCCCATCGGGGAGCGGATCGCGGCGATCCGGGCCCGAAAGGCGGAGGACCGGGCGCGGGCCAAGGCCAAGGCCGAACGGAAGGCGGCGAACGAGGGTTCGGGCGGGCAGGGATCCGGGAATTCCCGGGGGGGCGGTCGATCCGGCTCCAGCCGCTCTGGATCGGGGCAGGGTCGGTCCAGCCGCGGGCGCGGCGGATCGGGTGGCGGTGGACGGGGCGGTTCCCGGAGTTGACCTGCATCCGCATCAGCTTGCGGTAGGAACACAGGATCGCCGAAGGGGCGAGACAGAAAGATCGGGGCGGGGCAACCACGAGTTGCCCCGCCCCGTTTCACATCCCCCTTCCCTTCGTCAGGCCAGGAAGCTCCGGAGCATCCAGATCGTCTTCTCATGGACCTGGAGGCGGGCGATCATGAGATCCTCGGTTTGGTCGTCCCCCGAGTCGCCAGCCAGGTCCCGGGCCGTCATCAGGTCCTTCACCAGTCGAAGGTTCGCCGCCAGGAGATGTTCCACCATGGCTTCGGACGAAGCGTCTTCGGCGATCTCGTCCATTCCGGCCAGGCGGGCCAGATTCTCGAGCCCGCCAGGGGCCAACGCCCCCAGCGCCCGAATTCGCTCGGCGATCTCGTCGATGGCGGTGAAGAGCTCGGTGTACTGCTCCTCGAAGGCATTGTGGAGAGAGAAGAAGGAGGGGCCCCGCACATTCCAGTGGCAGAGATGGGTCTGCCCCAGGAGGGCGTAGCTGTCCGCCACGACCTGGCGAAGGGCCTCCACCACGGCTGAGTGGCCCTGTGCGGAAGGGGATTCGATGGCACTCATCTGAACTCCTTGGTTGGACACGGGGGGCTGGGGACGCCGCCGGGAGGGGGCTCTGGGGCTCCTCCCCCTCCCGGCAGGCGCCGGTTCAGCCGCCGGTGTGGACCACCGGGATACGGAGCCGGGTGGTCTCCCACTCCATGACCAGGTGCGCCTCTGTGTCGCTGATCTGGTCGAAGCTGAACCGCATCCGCTCCACGGGGGCGCTGATGGTTTCGGGGGTCACGGTGGCCGACCCGATGTCCATTCCCCGGACCTCCTCATTGATGGGGATGCCCCAGCGCTCGTGTTCCGCATTCACCACGACCTCCCAGTCTCCGCTGGTGGGGATGGTGTACAGGGAGTAGGAACCGGGCTGCAGCGGGACGCCGGCCACGGTGGCCGGGAAGGTCAGGTGGAGCCCCGTGGCCTCATTGGCCCCGGTGCGCCAGGGCTCATCGAAGGGAACGAGTTCCCCCATGATTTCGCGGTCGTTCATCGAGGGTGCGCCGTAGCAGACCTTCGCCTCGGCATTCCCCAGCACGACGGTGGCCGAATCCAGGGGGCTGGCCCGCTCGGCGGCCTCGGCGGGGGTGGCGCCTCGGAGGAAGCAGCCCGGGGCCTCCTGGACGGCGACGGTCACCTCGGCAGGGGGCTCCGGTGCGTCGGCCGCAGGTCCACATGCCCCCAGGGCGAAGGCAAAGAGTGCGGTGACGGGAAGCAAGCGTTTGGATGTCTTCATGTTGGGACTCTCGGAAGAGGCGGAGGGATGGGAACGAGAGCGCTACCCGCGGTCCTACCGTGCGTTCCATGCTCATGGTCCCGCCGGGCATGGCTCGGATGCAAGGCGAGTTCCGATGACGAGCAGGCCCAGACAGGGGGTCGCGAGGGTGCCAAGGGGGACGGCCCTGGAGACGATGGATTGTCGATACATGGTACCTCCCGGTTCCGGGGGATCGTTGTCCTGCCGCGTCAACCACGTTAGAAAAGGTGCGGCGCGGGTCCCGGGTGCCGGGTACGTGTCATGACGTAGCCATGGAGTCGGGATCACCCAGAAGGGGCTCGTACCCGAGGGACCTCGTACCCGAGGGACCTCGTACCGGAAGGACTTCGTACCGGAAGGACTTCTTCACAGGCCGGAGCGGAAGGGGAGGCGATGTGGGAAGAGGGAGACGTGTGAAGTTGGGTGTGGTGGACCAGTCACCGGTGGCCAATGGGCGCACGGCCCGGGACGCCGTCTCCGAGACGCTGGAGTTGGCCCGCCTCTGTGATGGGCTTGGATACTCCCGGTACTGGCTGGCGGAGCACCACAGCACCAACTCCTTCGCCGGGTCGGCGCCGGAGGTCCTGATCCCCAGGGTGGCCGGAGAGACGGAGCGGATTCGGGTGGGCTCCGGGGGCGTCATGCTGCCCCACTATTCCCCGTACAGGGTGGCGGAGCAGTTCCGGATGCTCCAGACCCTCTTCCCGGGGCGGATCGACCTTGGAGTGGGACGGGCCCCGGCGGGGACGGGAAGGGCTGCAGAGGCGCTCCGCTACGGAAGAAACGCCATTCCCGTCTCCCGGTTTCCGGAACAGATCCAGGACCTGGCCAGCTGGCTCGGGGAGTCCTTCCCCGAGGACCATCCCTACGGGAAGGTCCGGGCCACTCCCCGGGGAACGGATCTCCCCGAGATCTGGATGCTGGCCTCCAGCGGATCCACAGCCGAAGTCGCGGGACGGTTGGGATGCGGATATTCCTTCGCCCAGTTCATCAGTGGGGTGGATGGGGCCGAGGCGGTCCGGGCCTACCGGGAGAGCTTCCGTCCCTCGGCCATCGCCTCTGAACCCCGGGTGAACCTGGGGGTGGCGGTGATCTGCGCCGAGGACGGAGAAGAAGCGGAGCGGCTGGCTCTGAGCATGCACCTGTGGCGCATGCGGATCCTCCGGGGGATCGATCGGGGGATCCCCTCCCCGGAGCAGGCAGAGGCCGAGTTTGGAGCCATGGGAGTCCCGCTATCGGAACTGCGAGGGGACCCTCGGGGGGTGGTGGGTACGCCGGATCGGGTCAGGGAGAGCCTTCGGGAGTTGGCCGACCACTACGGTGTGGACGAGATCATGACCGTCACGGTGACCCACAGCTTCCAGGCGCGGAAGCGCTCCTATGAACTCCTGGCCAGGGCAATGGAGCCGGCCTGATCGGGGTCGAAGGCGGCCTGGAAGAGTCCCACCAGGTCGAACCCGAGCGCGTCCATTAGGAAGAAGACCGCCACGAACAGGAGGACGAGGAGGAGGAGGAGCGACAGTTCCCCCATGTTCGCCACCCGGATGGTCCCGGCCCGAAGGCCCCTCCATGTGCCCGCCCCCACCACCGTCAGGACGCGCCAGATCCAGGGGAGAAAGATCCGCCCTCCCCGAACGAGGGCGTCGGCACCGGTGCGGGCGACGGGAGAGGCCCGACGATGGACCGCCGCGCTCCCTTCCACCAGGGTCCGGGCAAAGCCCTGAAGGCGGGGGGGCACCCAGGCAAGCCCATCCCTCGGTTGCCCGGAGTCCCATGGGCGCGCGGTGCGTGCGGTACGTCCCGCCGTCTCGACACCTCTCCGGCCCCCGCCGGGTCCCGTGCCCGAGGGCTGGTCCGGGGCCCTGATAGAGGCATGGGCATGGACCGGCACCGACCCGTTGGCCGCACTCGTACTCGTACTCGTCGCGGCCTCCGGTTCGGTCCCTGCCGGAGTCGAAAGGGTCGTCGGGGCGTCCTCCAGGGCGGAGAGAAATCCGTTGACGTCCTTCCACCGGCTTTCGGGATTCTTGGCCAGGGCCCGCTCCACCGCCGCCCGAAGCCCCGGAGGGGTGTCGGACCGAAGGGCGGAAAGGGATGGGAGCCCCTCACTGCGCTGCTTGAGGAGGGTTCCATAGAGCCCTTCCCCTGCCCATGGCTGCTGGCCCGTGAGCATCTCGTAGGCCACCAGCCCAAGACTGTAGAGGTCGCTGCGCTGGTCCAGGGCCCGTCCCTCCACCTGTTCCGGTGACATGAAGGCGGGAGTTCCCTCCGCTCGTTCCGGAACGGTCATTCCGGTGTGTCGATTTATGAGTCGGGCATTTCCGAAATCAGCAAGGCGTGCGATCCCGCTCTTCTCTTCCAGGTAGATGTTCTCCGGCTTCACATCCCGGTGAACCACCCCGTGCTGGTGGGTATAGGCCAGGGCCTCCCCGATGTCCCGCAGCACGGATCGGATCCGGTGGAAGGGAAGGGGGCCCTCCTCCGTCAACGTATCCCGGAGGGTGGTCCCGGAGAGGTACTGTAGAATCAGGGCCAGCCGCCCCTCCCGGATCCTTCGCACGCCCAAGAGCATGATGAGGTTCGGGTGCTGGAGTCGTCCCAGGATCCGAGCCTCCTGCACGATGCGGTTTCCCGCCTCCTCGTCTCGGCGGAAGGGGGGGAGGAGGACCTTGATGGCGACGAAGCGGCTGAGTTCCCGTTCCCGGGCCATGTAGACCGCAGAGGTCCCACCCTTCCCCAGTTCCCGGAGGAGGAGGTACTCCGATTCCAGCTCGGGGAAGCGGGGAAGCTGAGGGGTGAGGGGAGCAGATTCGGCGGGCGGGGTATCGCTGACCCTCCGCCGGGGGTGCCGTCGCCGGTCCGAGGGTCGGGGCGGCGTCTTCTGGACCGAAGAGATGAGGTCCGGGGGCGCGTCCCCGAGGACGCCGTTCCTCGGTCCAAGGGTCCCCCCCAGACCCACAAGCACCGCAACCGGGTCTCGCTGTTGGCTCAGCCCCTCCCGGGCGAGTGTCAGAGCCCCCTCCCAATCCCCCTCAGCGGCGGCGGCCAGGGCCGCGAACCCGTGGAACGCCGGATCTGGAGCCACCCCGGCGGGAACCCCCTCCCGGTAGCGGCGAAACGCTTCCACCGCCCGGGCGGTGCGCCGACTCTTGAAGAGCAGGACGCCCCGGGCCAGGTGCACCTCCGGGTCCCGGGAGCGCAGCTCTGCCGCCCGGTCCAGCAGGGCCAGGGCCTCGTCATAGCTCTCCAGGATCTCCAGGGCGAGTGCACGCAGACGCAGGGCCTGGTAGCTTCCCTTCACGGCGGGTGGCGCCTCGGCGTAGTGATCCAGGACCCGCTCCGGTCTCCCGTTCTGCAGGTCCAGCAGGGCCAAACGTGCCCTGGCCCCCGGAAGCCCCGGGTCCACCGTCACAGCCGCCTCGAATTCCCGGATGGCGTCGTCCAGCATCCCCGCTTGCTGGAAGGCGATCCCCTGGTTCAAGTGATGCTCCGCATCCGTCCCCCGGTCCAGATTCCCGGGCTTCGCTCTTTCTCCGATCCGTCGGGCGAAGCCGGCCTGGATGAGGCCGAAGATGGCCTTGGCCGCATCGAACTCCACGAGACCCGCCCGGTCCGCCAGCTCCCCCACGGACAGGGTTCCGTCCATGAGCGGAAGAAGCCCCTCCTGTTCGGGGGTGAGTTGCACCTCCTCCTCATCCCGGGGACTCCGCTCCATGATCACCAGGGATTCCATGGAGGGGACCTTCTTCTGGATGAAGGACCACTCGTCCACCCGTCGCGCCCCCTCCAGAAGGAGGCCCTCGGTGTTGATGCTCACCGGGATGGCACCGGCCCCGTGGGAGCGGACGTCTGCATCGAAGTGGAAGGCGCCCTCCTCCCATGTGAACAGGTGGTAGACCGCCTCGGAGACATGGAGGGTGATGTACCGGACCAGCTCCTCGGTCTCCAGGATCCCCAGGTCGGCCACGGCCCGGCCCAGGGGGAGACCCGGAGTGCGGGCCTGGTCTTGCATCGCCCTGGAGAGCTGCTCCCGGGTGATGGCGCCCTTCCGGATCAGGAGATCCCCCAGGCGATCCGGGCGGCTCAGCACGTGGGCGGATACCACTCGACCGGCCTCCAGGTAGACCTGACCGAATCTGGAACGATCCGTTACGGTGAGGCAGCCCGTCTTCCGGCCCATGGCCAGAAGCTGGCACACGTCTGCCAGGCTCAGGTCTTCCAGTCGTCCTTCAAGGGCCATGCGACCTTCTCGCTGCAGGTTCCGTTCCGATGGAAGGATGGCGTTCCGGGCATCGAAAGGCCAGCATCAGAGGACGATCCCGGGTTCGTGGCCCGACACTGGGCAAGGGAAGCCCGAGGGGAAGGAGGTCCCGGCGGAGCCATCCGGAGTCTTCCGTCGCCCGTGGATCCCACGGTCCAGCACCCAACGTTTGGAGGCAACGCATGAGGATGCTCCAGGTTGAAACCCCGGCGCGAGAGGTCCTGGTGGACATCGGTCCCCGGGTGGACGAAGAGATCCAAGAGTCAGGGGTGCAAGAGGGTGTGGTCCATCTCTGGGTCCTTCATACCACCTGTGCCCTCACGGTGAATGAGAACGCCGATCCGGACGTGGCCACCGACATGGTGGCGAAGATGCAGGCGCTGGTGCCCCACCACGAGCAGTTCTACCGCCACGCCGAGGGAAACTCCGACTCCCACGTGAAGACCAGCCTCTTCGGGCCGGGGCTCACCCTCCTGATCCATGGCGGAGAACTCGTCCTGGGACGCTGGCAGGGCGTGTTTCTGGCGGAGTGGGACGGTCCCCGAACCCGGCGCCTGGCAATCAAGGTGATGGCGGGGTAGGAACACGATGATCCTGGACCGCGAGGCGCCATCGGAACGCCAAAGCCTGGAAGGCCGCTGAAGAAATGAGGGGGCGCCTGATCCCCGCTTCGCGGCGGACCCTCCGTTTCTTCAACGGCCTTCTAGCGGATGTGCCATTGGGACATTCGGATCTGGCTGGTCAGGGTCACCACCACTACATCCCCTGGGAAGGCGGAGATGGGGTCCGACGTCCAGGTTTCCCGTGACCCGATGGGCTGGGCACCAAGGCGAAAGGTGCCTCGCAGCACCTCGGGGTGGGAGGTCAGGTCGAAGGTCTCAGTGGTGAACCCCGTCACCAAGCCCAGGCGACGGCGTTGGCCGTCGGGGAGGAGATAGAGGACCACGTCATGGAAGTGCTGACTTCGCACCTCCAGGCCGATCTCACGGGATTCGGGCGGCGTCCAGTCTCCCGGGTCCTGTCGCCATGGCCAGCACGAGACGATACCCAGCAGGAGGAGGCCGATCAGGGCGATCCGGGCGTGTCGGATTCGACTGGACATGGAGCGATGGCCTCGCATAGGGGTTCAGAGGAGCCGGTCTTTCGGCGGGATGCGGAGGGTCTTTCCACGGGAGACGGAGGGGGGGCGGTCCCCGTCCCGCCTCGTTGGGTGCCGAACGCCCGGCCGGATCAATCGGGAACCAGCAGCAGCGGCGCCTCGACCTTCCGAGCCACTTCCCGGGCCACGCTTCCCATGAGGGCGCGGGACAAGAACCCCCTGCCGTGCGTGCCCATCACCACCAGTGGAAGAGGGTCGTCGGCAGCGGCGACCATGATGGCCCGGGCCGCCTCCACTGGACTCACGCGGGGGTTGACCTCTTCCGCACCGGCCAGGGCAAGCCGCTCCGCCAAACGTCCGAGTTCCCGCTCCGCTTCCACCTTCTTCGTCCCTCCCGGCGGCCTCCCATGAAGGAGGTCGATGCGTCGGATGCCAAGGGACACGAGTTTCTCGGTCCAGGATAAGGCACGTGCGGCCGCCACGGAGAAATCGGTGGCGAAGAGCACTCGTTCCGGAACCGGATGCGAGGGGGCGTCCAGGGCCAGCGGGTCCATGGCAGGAGCATCCGGAGGCGCATCCCGGGTGCGCACCAGCAAGACCGGCACCTCCGATCGACGGATCACATCGAGGGCCACATCCCCCGTGTGACCCTCCCGTCGGCTCTTGGAACCCACCACGATGACCGATGCCCCGGTATCGGCAGCGATCCGGGCAACCTCCTTGGACGGATGGCCGGTGCCCATTTTCTGCTGCACCTCGAAGCCATCCCCGCGCAGGTAGGACCCGAGAGCCCGAAGCCGGGCGTGACATACCTCCGGATCCAGCTCCCCCGCCTGACGGACGTGCACCAGGACCAGATCCGTGGTACCGAGGGTCCGAAGCCAGCGAAGGTCTCGTACGAAGGATTCCGCTGCCGGCGAGAGTTCCACCGCCACCAGCACCCGGCGGAAGGGACGTTCGGCCTCCTCGGGGGGAGGGGTAGGTCCCGTCACCCTGGTTCCTGTCGCGTCGGAGGCCGTCATGATGCGACACTCACCCAGTCGGACTCCACTGCCTCCGGGGCGGACAGGATGTCGAGTCCCTCTGAAGAAGCCCGGTGGACTTCGCGTTGCTGGGCGGTCAGGTTGGCTTCTCTCATCTTCTCTCCTCAGCGAGGCGTCATGACATCAACGGTCCCCCGGGCTTCCCGGACGCCGGACCCATCCCGAATCTGGGTCCGGATCCTGGGGGCGATGGCGGCCCTGGTTGCGGTAGGTCTCGTGCTCCGGGCCGGGTGGTTCGATCCGGGCCGGGTTCAGGAGTTCATCCTCTCCTTCGGGGTCATGGCCCCGGTGATCTGGAGCTTCCTCTATCTGGCTGCGGTCTTCATCCCCTATGCCACCACCGTTATGACGGTGGCGGCTGGACTGGCTTTCGGCGTGGTCTGGGGTGCGATCCTCACCTACGGTGTGACCCTCTTCGCCAGCCTCCTCCCCTTTGCGGTGTCACGACGGCTGGGCCGCGCCTGGGTGGAGCGAAGCATTGGGAATACCCGAGTCGAGAAGTATGTGGATCTCATCAATCGCCACGCCTTCCTGATCTTCTTCTACCTGCGACTACTCCCGAGTATCCCGTACGAGGTGCAGAATCATATCGCAGGCGTCACCCGCATCACCTACCGCCACTTCCTTCTGGCCTCCGCCCTGGGCAATGGCCCGATTCTGGTCATCCTGGTGCTCCTCGGCGACGGGCTGGCCGCCCCGGCCTCACCGAGGTTCTGGATCGGGGCCGGGCTTTACGGGCTTGCCCTGCTTTCCCCTGTCCTGATCGCCCTGACGCGGCGCGCCCTCGGTAAGCCCCCGCTCTTCATGGACCCATAGGAGAAAGGCCGTGGTGGTAATGGCTCCGGCAAGGTGGGCTGTCAACACGGAGTGCCAGGGGAGGTACTCGGACACGTCGGCTGTGAGGATCTGAAGTCCCAGGAGGAGAAGGACGGAACCCACCACAAGAATGAGGAGGAAGACCCAGCGGGCCCGGCGGGCTCGTTCCGCACCGACGGCCAGAAGTGCGGCGGCCACGCCCAGGACCAGGGAACCTGCCAGGTGAACGCCGTTGAAGGTGAGACGCGCTGCCCAGCGCCACTCCGGGCCGGGGACCACCGGCCGCCGGCCCAGAAGGGGCTCGGCCAGGAGCTCCACGGTATGGAAGGCGGACCGCCCGGCCAACAGGTTGACTCCAGCAAAGAAGACGGCCACGGTGAGGTAGAGGATTCCCCCGGCCATCAGACCCTGGAAGAGGCTGACCATTCGTTCGGCACGTTCGGGACGTTCGGCACGTTCGGCCTTCATGGATGCCTCCTCACCTCAGGGGGTCGGCCCGGATCGGCCCGAAGTCTGGCCCGAAGCGCGGGCCGGACAGCCCTGGGTCGGGTCGGAACGCATCCCCTGCCAATCATGGTCACTCCGGAGCCTGGTTTACCAGGACGTGCGCGGTGGACCCCCGGATCACCTTGTCCGCCACGCTTCCCAGGAGGAGCCGCGTACCGGGGCCTCGCCCCCGCGTCGAAAGGGCCACCATGTCCGCCCCCTTCCGGGAGCCCTGCTCCAGGATCCCCTCGTGGGCCGGGGGCCCCAAGACCACCTCGTGATCCACCTGCACCCCACGACTCCGGATCTCCTCCGCCAGCCGGCCCAGGTGCTTCTCAAGCCAGAGCCGACGCACGCCCCGCTCTCCTTCCTCGACAACTGCATGGGGGAGGTAGGGGGAACCGAAGGGAACCAGGGCCGGGATGACCCCCACCAGCGAGAGAGAGGCGCCGAAGAGTCGAGCCATCTCCTCCGCCCGGGGAATCATGGATTCCGAGCTCTCGGTTCCGTCCAGTGCCAGGAGGATGCGGGACAGCGAAGGCTGCTTGGTGAGGTCGGGCGGACCGATCCCTTCCTTCCGCCAGAGGAGGACCGGCGCGGGCGCGGAACGGACGAGGCCTTCGGCCACGCTTCCCAGCCAGATGCGCTGGAAACGTCCCCGCCCGTGGGTGGTCATGACCACCTGATCGACCCCCTCCTTCAGAATCCATCCGAAGAGCGCTTCCACCGGACGGCCGCTCAACACGTGGGTACGGACGCCCACCGGCGACCCCGCCTCCCGGACCCGGGATCGGACATCTTCCAGGTATCGGGTGCTTCGTTCCCGAGCTTCCTCCGGCGATGGGGGCCCATCCGGATCCGGTGCGCCGGAGGGGGTGAAGGGCCTGAGGGTGGCCGCCACCTGCACCAGGTGCAACTCGCCCCCGCTCCGCTCCGCCAGGGTGAGGGCGAAGGGGAGGGCGGACTCAGCCAGCTCCGAGCCGTCCAGCGGAACCATCACGATCCCGAACATGGGCACCACCTTCCGTTGGGGTTGGATCCGAATCTCCATCCTATGGAGCAACCGCCATGCCAGGGGCGGGAGCGTCTTGGCTGGCGTCTCCGGGAGCGTCGCGAGCCGGCGCCCACGCGTCCGGCACTGGCCCCGGTGGATGGCCCCGATTGATAGCTCGGGTCATTGCTCCGGTCTCCGGCCACTCTCGCCGGCCCGTGTGCATCCATCCCGGAAGGTTGCCTTTCGTCCCACCGCAGGCGTTCGGTCGGTCACTATGTCCCATTGTCCTCCGGGGCCCGAGGCGGATCAGGGGAGAAGGAATCAGGGGGAGGGCACACCCACGGGAAGAATCCCGAGCGGCTCCTCCTTGGAGGGAAGCCCGAGGGCTTCTGCCAGGTCGCCATCCCGGAATGCACCCACCAGGGTCGTACCGAGGCCCAGGGCTTCGGCCTGCAGGTAGACGTTCTGTGCCGCGTGGCCCATTTCCATATAGACGTAGCGCCGGCCCCGCTCACCATAACGTCCGGTGGTTCGGCCCATGTCGGCTGCCAGCACCAGGATCAGCGGGGCGTCGGCAATCCAGCGCTGATCCAGAGCGGCCTCAGCGACCTCCTCGCTACGGTCCCCGGGGCCGACGGGAAGGAGGCCATGTGCCGTGGGGTCATAGCGGTATACGCCCGAATCCAGTTCCTCCACCGCGCTCGCCACCAGGTAGACCTCCAGTGGATAGGTGGCTCCTGCAGAGGGAGCGCTCCGGAGCCCCTCGGGGTCGGTGATCCCCTGCGCGGCCCAGAGGAACTGGGAGACCTGTCGCAGGTCGAGGGCGTCGGGGCGGAAGCTCCGGATGGAGCGCCGCCCATGGATGGCCTCCTCCAGTGGCATCTCCCCGGAAAGCTGAGGGTCTGGAAGGGAGATCAGGTCCATCGACGCCTCCCCGTCCAGGGGTTCCTGGGCACAGCCGTGAGAGGCCATGGCTCCTCCGCAAACAAGGAGTAGGGTGGCCACACGGAGGATCGGGACCTTCATGACGGTCTCCTTTTCGAAGGGGTCGCGGTTCCACCCCGGGTACGAGCAGATCGCTGGAAGACGGTGAGGATCCGGTCGTCCACCTCCCGGAAGCTGGCCACCACGAGGAGGGTCTCGAATGCCGCGAGGATACACCCTCCCAGGACCACCAGGGCCACCCAGTCTGGATAGGTGCCAAAGGCAAGGAGGTGGGCTCCGAAGAGAAACCCGAGGAAGTTGGCCGCCTTGGCCGAGAGCAGGTGGACATCGGGGAGCCGGCGAAACCGGGTCCAGGCCACCCCGTAGGCCGCGACCCCGATTCCGAGCCAGACCGTGAGCAGCAGCGCATGCTGGGAGATGAACTCAGGGCGGAGCATGGCCACCCAGACCATGGCGGACACGAACATGAGGGTGTCCGAGATGGAGTCGAACTGACTCCCCCACGCCGTTCGGGCATCCAGGAGACGGGCCAAGAATCCGTCCAGGGCGTCGGAGAGCCAGGCGAAGAAGAGGCCCGCTCCCACCACCAGGGGGCGGTCCAGGAAGGCAAAGATCCAGAGCACGGGAATGGCCAGGAGACGGCTTCCCGTGATGAGGTTGGGGATCTGCTTCCGATGGAACACCGGGCGTTCCTTCCGAGGTGGTTTCAAGGTTCCCGGAGGCCGACTTCCCGTTCGGCCCTCCGATTCGCCCGCGCCTCTTTCCCGAACGCGAGCAGTCCGAAGACGATCCAGAAGAGGGTGAGGGTCAGGGTCAGAACAAGGATGGGCTCCGGGCCGAAGGCGGCGATGAGGGCCACCGAGGAGCCAGTGAACAGGCCGCCCCCCACCACGGGTTCAAAGAGTAGCTGCTTGTAGCCGAAGCTTTCCAGGGCTCCGGAGTGATTCTCGGGGTCGGCCACCCGCATCAGGAGAAGCCCCGTCACCGTCACTCCCATGGACTGGCCAAAGTCCCCGGCACCCCGTTCGAACCAGTGGGTGGGAATGACTCGGGGAGCGAGGAGAAGGACGGCGGAGAGGGACCAGATGATTCCTCCGCCGGCGAGGAGGAGGAAGGGGACGAAGTGGGTGCCGATGGCCTGGAGGGAGACGGTGGCCACCGCTCCCACGATGATGAGGTCCAGCGAAGCCCCGGAGATCCTGTTCATGAGGCGCCGGCTCACCTGCCCACCCCACCCCATTCGGTCCACCACGATCTGTACGCCGACCCCACCCAGCATGGCCAGGGGGAAGAGGGGGACATAGCCCAGGATCACCAGGGGGTCGTCTCCGGCGCCCCAGGTGAGCGTCTCGATGAGCACCAGCCCCTCCCGGAGGAGCCAGCCAACCCCGATGGCCAGGGCCACGATTCCCAGGTGGAGGGAGAGGGGGTCCGTGGGCTGGCCCTCCCTCGCCCTCTCCCGGCGAAGCTCGGCCAGATCGCCCGGGGCCGCAGTGTCGTCGTGGAGACGAACTTCATCGAGTGAATCCAGGCCTTCCGGAGGTTCGATGATGCCCCGCCGCGCCGCCCAGTTCACCAGCCCGGTCCCGATGAGGACCCCGCCCACCAACCCCGCCGTGGCCAGGGCCACCGCCAGATCGTACCCCTCGTCGAACCCCACGGCCTCGAAGGCCGGCCGCATTCCCGCAGCTGTGCCATGCCCACCCTCGAAGCCGATTTCGATCAGGGCACCGGCCATGGGTGGAAGCCCGAATACCGGAGTCAGGACCACCAGGGCGAGGAGAAGCCCGACCACGTACTGGCCCCAGGCGATGGTCTGCCCCACCACGACCTGGGGGCCTGCGGTGCGCCACACGGTGCGGATCCCGGGGATGGGCTTTCCCAGCAGGAGTGCGGCAAAGACCACATTGATGAGGAGCCCCGGTAGGGTGCCCCAGACCTGGAGGACGGCGTCGGGGAAGAGTCCCCGCTCCAGGAGTTCCGGGAACGCAGGCGCGGGGAGGTGGGGACGAAGCCCACGGATCCCCGCCCCCAGGACCTGGGGCCCGAGAAGGAGACCCAGCCCCCCGGCGATGAGGGAACTGGGAATGAAATACCTACGGAAGATCCGGGTTCGCTGGCGAAGAATTCGAGCCGCGATGAGGAGGAGGGCCAGGAGCAGGACCGCCCAGAAGACTGCCTCCACACTCACGCCGCACCTCCCGTTCTCCTCCCATCACCCTCCGGCTCCCCTTCGGCACCTTTCGTCCGACTACGCAGCCGCTCGACCAGGAGCACGAGGATGGACAGGGCCAGCGCTCCCACCACCACCACCAAGGATCCCATGAGGCTCTCCATGATGGCGGGATCCACCAGGAGGACTCCCGCCAGGGCGATCATGACCATTCCCCCCACCAACTTGAGCTTCCGACCGTGTCCCTCCTGCAGCCGGGTGGCCCGGAGGGTGATGATGGCGACGGCGAGAATGGCAATCTCCACCGACAGGTATACTCCGAGATAGAGGAAGAGGAGGCCGATGAACGCAGTCTGCCCCACGGCGGCCTCAGATACCAGGGTGGTCCAGATCACGGGAAACCCGGCGGTGCAGGGGAGCTCAATGAGGGCCACCCCCCCTGCGATCCCCACCGTCATGGCCAGGGTGAGGGGGAGGGGCCGATCCGCCCGAAGGGTACGTCCGCCCCGGTAGATCCCGGGCTTGAAACGATCGGGAATCGTCAGGGAAGGCCCCCGCTTGAAGGCCAGGAAGTCCTTTACATTGATGAGGCCGAACACCAGGGCCAGGAGGGCCACCGCCACCCGGATCCAACCCAGCTGGGCCGCCACCTCGAGGGCTGCGAAGAGACCCACGATGAACACGCCGTAAATGCTGGCGGTGACCAGGAGGAAGGTGAGCCCCACTGCGGCGATGCGGGCCCTGGACCGGGTGCCCAGGATCATGGCCAGCAGGACGGTGAGGACCCAGAGGGAACAAGGGTTGAACCCGTCCACGAAGGCGATGAGGATGGTGGCCATGGACATGGGCTGTCTCCCCAGGTCCACCCGGCCCAGGGGGCCCAGGTCCAGGATCGCCCGTCCGGTGGAGACTTCCACTGGCGGCTCGCCCAACCGTTCCTGGATGGCCGCCTCCATCTCCTCGGCCAGGGGGCGGGTGAACCCCACCCAGACCTGGTCCTCCAGGATGAAGGTGGGGACAGCGCTGGCCCGTGTGCCGCGGTCGTTCATCATCCGCTCGAAGAGCGCCCGCCCTGCCAGGTCCCGAAGCACCTCCACCTTCCGGATCTCCAGCGCCGGGTAGGCCGCCTCCATCTCGTCCAGCCAGGGCTCGGCCCGCTGGCAGACAGGACAGTCGCCCCGCCAGAAATACCAGAGAACCGGGGGGAGCTCTGTTCCTGCACCCAGGCCTTCGCCACGGATCGGTTCCTGGTCCGCCTGGGACATCGCGACCTGTTCCAGCGGCCGCAACGAGGCATCCTTTCCCCCACCTTCCTCCTGTGTGCCGGGGACATCCCCTCCCGAAAGGGGAAGGGGCGAGGCGAACAGGATCAGCAGCCACATCAAGAGTCGTATCATGGATTCATCGCACCTGCAGGTGAGGTCATCCCCTCTGCTACCGGTCGATCCATGCCAGAAGTATGCCCTACCGGAAGCACACCCCGATGCCGGGGTAGACGCCGACGACGCCTTTCTCCATCGTCCTTGTATCCCCCGTCTCCATCATCCTCCGCCCTCATCCGCCACCATTGGGTCTCGTCATGGTCACATCCCATATGCCTTCTCCGCCACCTCTCGGCCCCTCCCCCAGCTCCAGGGGCCCCAGCTCCAGGGGCCCCATTCCCAGGCGCCCGCGCTCCGCGGGCCCTGGGTTTGCCGCGGGGGCCACCGTGGCATCGATCCTCCTTCTCTTCGCAGCGGCGGCCTCCCCCCCGGAGGCCCGGGCCCAGGAGTTCCACCTCGAGGTCCAGGAGCGGTTCCTGGACAACGGGCTCCAGGTGCTCGTGGTGGAGCGCGAGAACCACCCCGGGAGGGTAGGGGCGCGGATCTTCTACCGCTCCGATATCGCCGGGGAGCGCCCGGGCACCGTGGGGCTCACGCACATGCTGGAGCACCACCTCTTCAAGGGGTCCCACTTTCTCGGCACCACGGACTGGGAGGCGGAACGGGAGGTCGCGGAGCGCGTGGAGCGGACGGCCCGGGCCATGGAGGACGAGAAGAACCGGCTGGCAAACTGCTTCCGGCAGCGGGAGGTCTTCTCCGAATATGAGCGGGCATGCCGAACCGACCGCCTGGACGCCCTCACCGCGGCGTACCTGGAGGCCCGGGACGAGCAGGAGGCCCGGTTCACCGTCACCCAGCCCGACCGGACCGCGTACATGGCCGCCGGGGCCACCGGGCTCACGGCCTCCACCGGGCGGGACTGGATGAAGTACCACGCGGACCTCCCCGCCAATCGGCTGGAGGCCTTCATGTGGATCGAACGAAGCCGGGTGGACAATCCGGTCTTCCGGGAATTCGATCCGGAGAAGGAGGTGGTCATCGAGCAGATCCGCCGAGCGTTCAACCGGGCGGATGCGGCCTTCAACCGGGCGATGCGCTCCATGACCTACGAGGCGAACCCCTACGGCTGGGCGCACTGGTTCAGCGACCTGGAAGGGGCGACCCGAGAGGACCACTGGGAGATCTACCACAAGTACTTCACCCCGCAGAACACGGTCATCGTGGTGGTGGGGGACATCGACGCCCAGGACGTGTTCGAACTGACCGAACGCTACTGGGGCGACTGGCCGCCCATGCGCCACTCACCCCGCCTCCGCACGGTGGAGCCGGTTTCGGCGGGGGAACGGCGCCTCACCGTCCGGGCCGAGGCGGGACCCCTTTTCCAGATGAATGCGCAGGTGCCGGCGGTGGGGCATGAGGACGAGGCGGCCCTCAATGTCCTGGCCGAGCTCCTCACCGGCAGGGACGGCCTCCTCATGCGTCGCATGGGCGGGGAGCTGGCGGACGCCGCCGCGGCCTCCCACTGGGTCGCCAAGTACCCCTCCCACTTCACCCTCACCGTGCAGGCCCGAGGGAACCAGCACCTTCCCCGGGTGGAGTCGGAGGTGGACGCCCTCCTGGGTGAGATCGCACAGGGCGCCCTCGATCCCGTGGATGTGGAGGGGGCTGTCCGCACCCTCACCTTCCGCTATGTCTCAGGCTTCGAGGATGCCGGGGACGCCGCCGTGACCCTGGGCTCCTTCGCCGCCATCCACCGGTGGGATCATGTGAACGAACTGCCCCGCATGTGGGCCGCAGTGGGCGTGGAGGATCTGGCCCGGGTCAGCCGTCGATATTTCCAGCGGGACGCGCGGGTGGTGGGTCACCTGATCCGGGAATCGCTCCAGGCGAATGAGGACCAGGCAGATGCGAACGGAATGGCCCACGAGCCCGAACTCCCGTCACCGGATCCGGATCCGGTGACGACAGAGGCGAGCCGGACGGCTTACAGTCCGTTCTCCCTGCCCTCGAGCGGCCTCCTTCTTCCGGGGGGGGCCGTAGGGGAGTTCTCTCAGCCCCTCTCCGAGTGGGCCGCCGGGTCCGTGGGGGAAACCCGGTCCACCCGGCCATCGTCCTCGTCGGATTCTTCCTCGACGCCCCGATCCTCGGCCCGGGGCGGTGCCGACGAAGACCCCCGGTTCCGTCCCCTGGGGCCTGACCCCGAGCCGGTGCCCGGTCGCTGGGAGATGGCAGCCCCCCAGTTCGAACTGCGGCCCGGGGAACCGATCCCCATCGCCGAGAACCCCTGGTACGCACCGCCATGGATGGCGTATCGCAGGGCCATGATGGAGGCCGTCTCCACCACCCGTCCCCAGACCCTGCAGGACATCCGCTACCCGGAGGCTCCGCCCTTCACGCCACCCTCCCCGAGGGAATACGCGGTCCCCGCTCCCGGAGGGATGACCGCAATGGTGGTCCCCGACCGATCCCTTCCCCTGGTCCGGGCCTCGGTGATGCTGGATCTCTCCCGGTGGGACGAGCCCGCCGGAAAGGAAGGGCTTCGCGAGATGGCCCAGGAACTCCTCCTGGAAGCAGGCGCCGGCACGTTGACCCTGGAAGCCCGCCGCGCCCGAATGGATGCCCTCGGAATCTCCTCCTCGGTCTCGGTGCAGGAGCACCGCCTTCGCTTCGACTACCTGGCCCCCTCCGACGCCGGGGAGGAGCTGGTGGAGCTCCTCGGGACGTGGATCACTTCCCCGCAACTCGATGAGGATGCCTTTGCCCGGGTTCGCGCCCGGGTGGAGGCCCGTGCCCGGCGCGCCGACGATGACCCCTCTCCCTCCCTGGATCGGCTCTTCGACGCCACCGCATTCGGAGGCGATCACCCGGTGGCCCGACATCCCACCCCGAGCTCCATCGGGGCGGTGACCTTCCAGGACGTCGTGGATCTCCTGGAGGAGGCGTTGACCGGCCGTCGCCTGGGACTGGCCCTCTCCGGCGACCTGCCCCCGGATCTGCCCCGGAGCTGGATCCAGACGGCCTTCTCGGATCTGTCCCAGGGCGAGACTCCGCGCCGTTCCGCCCTTCCAGAGCCCGATGCCCCAACCGGCCGGCTGGTCACGGCAGACCGGGAGACCGCCCAGGGCTTCGTGAAGATGGGCTACCCGGGATTCCGGGGGATGCCCGGGGATCACGCCGCCTTCGAACTCATGCACTACATCCTGGTGGGAGCGGGGCAGGGGGGACACCTCTTCCAGCTCCTGCGCACCAAGCTGGGCCTCACCGCCGCCGTCTGGGGCGAGGCCGAACCCCGGGAGAATGGACCCACGACGTGGGAGATCCGCTTCGCCGGGAATCCCCCCACCCTCGCCGAAGCGGTTCGCCAGACCTGCCAGGCCGTGGACCAGGTTCGTCAGGAGGGCCTCACTCCCGAAGAGTTCGAACGGGCGAAGGTGGCCTACCTGGAAGGGCACGTGCCCTCCGTCTACCGCACCCCACACCGAGTGGCCCAGCGCCTGGTGGAGCGGGAACTCCTGGGGCGGTATGACTACATCCGGACCAACTACCTGAACTACTATGCCGGCGACGAGCGTCAGATGGCCGCAGTGCAGGGGGTGAGCCTGGACCAGGTCAACCGCCTGGCCCGGGAGTACCTGCGCCCCGAAGACATGACCATCGCGGTGGTGGGGCCCCTGGACGCCATTCAGGCCGGATCGGAGGCCTACTCCGGCGAGTTGGTCACCTGCGGGGAGCTCCTGGGTCGGTAGCCCCCGCAGGGCGTAGCTGACTCCCCTGGACTCGCGTTCTCCAGCGTCCCGTTCACCTCCAGATTTGCAACGCTTTCCATGCCTTCATCCACTTCCGCGCCGGACCTTTCCACCCTGGGGCGCCGGGTGGCCCGGGAGCTCTCCCTGGGCGTGCCCCAGGTGGAGGGTGCCCTCACCCTCTTCCGAGGCGGCGCCACCCTCCCCTTCATCGCCCGCTACCGGAAGGAGGCCACGGGAGGGTTGGACGAGATCCAGCTCCGGGATGTCCGGGACCGGGCGGCCTACCTGGAGGAGCTGGAATCCCGCCGGGGAACGATCCTGGCATCGGTGGAGGAGCAGGGGAAGCTCACCCCGGAGTTGGCCGCGGACATTCGAAGGGCGGAGACCAAGCAGGAGCTCGAGGACCTCTATCTCCCGTATCGTCCCAAGCGTCGGACGCGGGGGACCATGGCCGCCGAACGGGGACTTTCGCCCCTGGCGGAGCTCATCTGGGAGGGAAGGGCGGACGACCGGGAGGTCCGTCGGGCGGCGGCGGGCTTCGTGGAGGCCGACGAAGAGGTGCCGGATGTGGAGGCCGCCCTCCAGGGGGCCAGGGATATCCTGGCGGAGCGGATCGCCGAGGATGCCCCCCTGCGACGCCGGGTCCGGGAACTCACCCGGGGGCGGGGTCGAGTGGTCTCCCGGGTCACCCGGGGAAAGAAGGACGATCCCGGGGCGGCCCGTTTCCGGGACTACTTCGAACATGAGGAGCCGCTCCGGTCCATTCCCTCCCACCGCATGCTGGCCATCCGCCGGGGGGAAGCCGAGGGCTTCCTGAAGTGGGAGATCGAGGGGCCCGCCGGGGAGCTCCTCGTCGAGGTGGAGCGAGCGGCCCTGGGGATCCGTGCCGCCCGGGAGACCCTCCGGGAGGTGGCGCGGGATGCCGCAGAGCGGGTCCTGGCCTCGTCCATCGCTTCGGAGCTTGCCGCGGAACTCAAGGAAGCCGCCGACGCAGAGGCCATCCGGGTGTTCGGAGAGAACCTGGAGCAGCTCCTCCTCCAGCCCCCGGCAGGGGAACGACCGGTCCTGGGGCTGGACCCGGGGTTCCGCACCGGGGTGAAGGCCGCCGTGGTGTCGAGTACCGGAGGGGTCCTGGCCACGGACACCCTCTACCTCCACCAACCAGACCGGTTTGCGGAGCAGATTCGCGCCCTGGTGAAGCGCCACGGCCCGGAGCTCATCGCCATCGGGAACGGGACCGCCTCCCGGGAGACCGAATCGGCGGTGCGGGACGCCCTTCAGGAAGGGAAGGGAGGGGGGGATGGGGCTTCCCCGGCGGCGCCGCCCGCCGTGGTGCTGGTGAACGAGGCCGGCGCCTCGGTCTACTCCGCCTCCGAGCTGGCCCGGGACGAGCTTCCCGGGATGGACGTCTCCCTCCGGGGTGCCGTCTCCATTGCCCGACGCCTCCAGGATCCCCTGGCGGAGCTGGTGAAGATCGACCCCCGCTCCATCGGGGTGGGCCAGTACCAGCACGACGTGCACCAACCCAGCCTCAAGACCCGGCTGGACCAGACGGTGGAGCTCTGCGTGAATCGGGTGGGGGTGGAGGTGAACACCGCCTCGCCCCCCCTCCTGGCCTACGTGGCGGGGATCGGACCCACCCTTGCCCAGGGGATCGTGGCCCACCGGGAGAGCACGGGGAAGATCCGATCGCGGAAGGAGCTCCTGGAGGTCCCGCGCCTGGGCCCGAAGGCCTTCGAACAGGCCGCCGGATTCATCCGGATCCGGGACGGACTGCATCCCCTGGACGCCACGGCGGTCCACCCGGAGCGCTATCCCCTGGTGGAGCGAATGGCACGGGAGCTGGGAATGTCGGTGGGAGAGCTGGTGAAGGATGATGCGGCGGTGGCCACCCTGGAGGGTCGCCTGGACCACTATGTCTCGGGGGATGTGGGGCTCCCCACCCTGAAGGACATCCTGGAGGAACTCCGCCGACCCGGGCGCGATCCCCGAGAGGCCTTCGAAGCCCCTGCCTTCCGCGACGACATCCGGGAGCCCTCCGACCTCAAGCCCGGGATGCGCCTCCAGGGCGTGGTGACCAATGTGGTCGCCTTTGGGGCCTTCGTGGATGTGGGGGTCCACCAAGACGGCCTCGTGCACATCTCCCAGTTGGCGGATCGCTTCGTGAAGGACCCGGGAGAGGTGGTGAAGGTGGGGCAGCGGGTCACGGTGACGGTGCTGAAGGTGGAACTGGACCGGAACCGCATCGCCCTCTCCATGAAGGAGCAGGCGAAGGGCTAGAAGGCCGGATCTTCCCACTTCCACCGGGGTCCCTCACCCCCGGGGATCCCTGGGGAAGCACACGTCCTTTGCCTCATGGGCTTGTCCGGCGGCGATCCCCATGGGATCTTGAGTGTCTTCCCTGGAAGACTGGCCGAAGCCACCACATACATCGGAGGAGGACGGAGATGGGAGAGAGCGGGACCGAGCCCCGGAACACCCTGTCAATTCGAGACAATCGTACGGGGAAAGATTACGAGGTAGACATCCTGGAAGGCGACGTCGTCCGGGCCATGGACCTCCGGCAGATCCGTGTGGACGACGATGACTTCGGGATGATGTCCTACGACCCGGCTTTCACCAACACCGCCTTCACCCGAAGCACGGTCACCGAGATCGACGGTGGGCGAGGGATTCTCCGCTATCGCGGATATCCCATCGAGCAACTCGCCGAGAAGTCGTCCTTCCTGGAGGTGTCCTACCTCCTCCTGAAGGGTGAACTCCCGACCGAGGACGAGTTGAGCACGTTCACCCATGAGGTGACGTATCACACCTACATCCACGAGAACATCACCAAGCTTCTCAGTGGATTCCGGTACGATGCCCACGCCATGGGGATCATGATCTCCTCGGTTGCGGCCCTCTCCACCTTCTATCCCGAAGCCAAGGATATCTCGGATCCCGAGAATCGGTGGATCCAGATGATCCGGCTCGTGGCCAAGATGCCCACGCTGGCGGCCTTCGCCTATCGGCATCACCGGGGGCTCCCCTTCATCTACCCGGAAA
>REED01000221.1 GCA_007695225.1 Gemmatimonadales bacterium | reverse complement strand
ACGTCAGTACTCAAGGGGAAGGAACCATGACCATCCAGCCCATCGCCGGTGACCCACTGCGAAGCCAGGGGGCCCGCCGGAGCCAGGATAGTGAAGAGCGGTCCGGGAAGGTCCCACCGGCGGGGCCGGTGGAACGCCCCGAAGCCTCGGACCGGGTGGATATCTCTCGGGAAGGCCGGGCCCAGGCCGCAAAGGCGGGGCTCTCTGGAGCGCACGCGGAGGAACCCGGTGAGGATCGCCTGGACGCCATCCGTATCCGCATCCAGCAGGGGACGTACAACACACCGGAGTCGGCGGAGGAAGTGGCCCTCCGGCTCCTGGACTCCGGAGACCTGGGGCTTTGAAGCTCTGGAACAAGGGGAGGTAGACGTGAAGTTCCTCGTCGTAGATGATTCCGCCACCATGCGTCGCATCGTCGTGAATTCCCTCCAGCGAATCGGGTTCTCCGACATCGTGGAGGCGGGCGACGGTGCCGAGGGGCTGGACAAGCTGGACGCGACCGTGGGGTTCGTCATCACGGACTGGAACATGCCGGTCATGGGGGGGCTGGAGATGGTGAAGGCCATTCGGTCCCGGGAGGACGCCGGAGGACTCCCCATCCTCATGGTCACGACCCGGAGCGTCCGGGAGGACATCGTCCAGGCGGCGCAGGCCGGGGTGAACAACTACGTGGTGAAGCCCTTCACCCCCCAGGTCCTGAAGGAGAAGATCGACCAGGTCCTGACCAAGCTCCAGGGGGCCGCGTGAGCGCGCCCCTGGCCCGTCCCACCCGGGACGAGCTCCTTGCGGACACCGAGGAGACCCTCCGGGCCGTGGCCCGTGCCCTGGGGACGGTGGACGCCGGCGGCGCACCTGCGGTCCCGTCCCGGGAGCCCCTCACACCCATCGGAAGTCTCGCCCGTTTCCTGGCCGAATCCTACGGGGAGCTGGCCCGGATCATGGAAGGCCTCCGGGAGACCCGAGGGCTCTTCCGGCAAGCCGAGGTCGAGCAACTCAAGACCACCCACATGGCGTTGCAGGAGGTCACCTCCCAGACGGAGATGGCCACTACCGACATGCTGGACGGCCTGGAGCGCAGCCTGGAGCTGGTGGATCGCATCGCGGAGTCCGGCCCCGTGGATGGCGGAGAGGAAGTAAGCACCCTCCGGGACGAGCTCCACCTCGTCATCCAGCATCTTCAGTTCCAGGATATCACCTCCCAGCGGATCGGCCACGCCACCCAGGTTCTCTCCGAGGTGGAGCACCGGTTCCTGGCCCTCATGCGCACCCTGGAATCCTATGGATTCGGGCCGGCCGTGGAGGCTTCCCCGGAGGAACGAGAGGCTGCGGATGCCGACGCGCCCGTGACCTGCGACCCCATGGCCACCACCCAGGATGCCGAAACCCGGCAGGCACTGGCCGACGAGCTATTCGCCTGATGGGGGGTCGCCCGACCCCTCCGGGGCAGGGGGTCCGGACCAGCCATCCAGGGTCTGCCGAATCGCCAGGGCCAATTCCGCCTTCCGATAGGGCTTCGAGAGGAGCCGCTGTCCGGGTCCCAGGTTCAGTTCGTTGGAGAGGTTTTCCGGAGAGAAACCTGACGTGAAAAGGACCCGGATCCCCGGGTTCCGCTCTCGAACCCGGCGACTCAGTTCCTTTCCATCCATCCCGCCGGGAAGGACCAGGTCCGTGAACAGGAGGTGGGTCACCTCCCCAGCATCCTCCAGGATCCGGAGTGCCGCGTCGCCATCCTCGGCGGAGAGGACGCGGTATCCGAGGCTCGCGGCCTGAAGGGTCACGGTTTCCCGCACGTCCGGATTGTCCTCCACCACGAGGAGGGTCTCCTCACCCCGGGGAAGTCCGTCCCCCCCTTTAGAGCGGGGGACCTCTGCGGTGGGCAGGGCCTCGTCCGGAAGATGGGGGAGGTAGATCCGCAGAGCCGTCCCTTCTCCAGGACGGCTCAGGATCTCGACGTGGCCCCCGGACTGCTTGACGAAGCCGTAGACCATGCTCAGCCCGAGGCCGGTCCCGTGTCCCGGTCCCTTGGTGGAGAAGAAGGGCTCGAAGGCCATGGCCCGGGTCTCCTCGCTCATCCCCACCCCGCTGTCGGCCACCTCCAAGAGGACGTAGCTTCCCGCCCGGGCGTAGGGGTGGAGGAGCTTGTGGCCCCTCCCCAGAAACGCGTTCCTGACCCGGACCACCAGTTCCCCTCCGTCGGGCATGGCGTCCCGGGCATTGTTGGCCAGGTTCATGAGAGCAGAACCCAACTGCTCCGGGTCCACCCGGACTGTATGGGGCTCCGGGCTCACCTCGACGCGCACCCGCACGTCCCTGCCCAGGATCTGGCGCAGGAGTTCCACCGTCTCCCCCACCACCTCCGACACCTCGGTGATCCGGGGAGAGCGGGGCTGGCGACGGGCGAAGGAGAGGAGGCTCCGCGTGAGTTCGGCGCCCCGGGTGGCGGCCTGCATGGCCACCCCCACGCGCCTCCGGGCCAGCTCCCCAAGGGAGGGGTCCTCCTGGAGCATCTCCAGGTACCCGTAGATTACCCCGAGGTAGTTGTTGAAGTCGTGGGCGAGACCTCCGGTGAGCTTCCCCAGGGCCTCCATCTTCTGGACTCGGCGGAAGTTCTCCTCGGCCTGCACCCTTCCGGTGATGTCCGCCACCACCGTGACCCGGCCCCCACGTCGGGAAGGGAGGGTGGTGATGGACCAGATCCGTCCACCGGGAAGGCGTACCACGATCTCGGTGCCGTCCGCCCGCCGATGCCGGGCGATCTGTCGGAGGATGAACTCCTTCGGGTCCATTCCGTCCGGGATGGACAGGAGACCCTGGTCGAGCATGGTCGCCACCAGCTCCTTGAACCTCGCGCCGGACGCCAACTCGGTCCGGAGATCGGGGAGGAACTCCAGCGCCCGCTGGTTCGCCACCGCCACCCGGTCCTCCTCGTCCCAGAGGATGACCCCTTCGTTGATGCTCTGGAAGGCATCCAGGAAGCTGGCCCGGGCCGCCGCGAGCTGGGCCTCCGCCTCCCGTGTCCCCTCGAGACTCCGGACGATGGCGATGACCCCTCCTTCGCCGCCGGGAATCCCGGCCAAGCCCACTGCGGCGGGAAAGCGCTCACCGTTCTTCCGCACGCCCCACAGGTCCCCCCGGGCGGGAGTGGCGGAGAGCCCCCACCCAAGGGACGGCCCCTCCGGCGCGTCATCTCCGCGACCGTGTTCCTCCGGGGAGCCGAGGACGTCGAACTCATGGGGAAGGACGGAGTCGATGGCCTCACCCAAGAGCTCCTCTTCGGTCCAGCCGAAGAGCTGGACGGCCTGGCGATTCGCAAGGACGATGCGGCCCCGGACATCGGCCATGAGGATGGCGTCCGGCGCCAGGTCGAGGAGCCGCAGGAAGCGCTGCTCGCCTGAATCCCGGGCGAGCTCGTTGGATAGGTGGGCGCCGAAGAGACGGAGGATCAACCGGGTCTGCTCGGGAGCAGGGAGGGGGTGGCGTCCCACGACCCCCACGTGTCCCATGACCCCACCGAAGGGACTCTGCAGGGGTACCGAGGCCCAGGAGGCCAGGCTCCGCTCCCGGATCAGCTTGCTTTCCGGGAACTCCAAGTGGAGACCGGAGGTGATCACCGTCTCCCCTGCCCCCAGGGCTCCGGCGCACGGCGTACCTGCCAGGGAGACGGCCCCTTCGCCCCGGAGGATCCCGTCCTCCACCCAGGCCAGAATCCTCGGATGGTCGGGGTCCATGGGGTCGCTCCGGACAACGAAGGCGATCTCGGTCTTCAGGATTCCCGGCAGAGCCGAGGCCACTCCTTCGTAGAGCTCCATCCCCCGGGCGAAGGCCAGGCGCGACGAGAGGAGGCGCACGGCCCGATCCAGGGCGTCGCTCTGGCGCCGGAAGCGGACCGGGACATCGTTCGGGTGCCGGAACCCATTCCCCTTCCGGAAGGGGGCCCGGAGGCGGGCATCGACCTCGTTCAGGGCCTGGGTCAGGGCGTGTCGGCGAAGGGAGAGCGCGATGACGGCCCGCAGCTCCTCATGGTTCCCGGGATCCACCACCGGGATGGGGAGACCCGGGCCGGGAATGGGTTCCGGCAGTCCGCCCCGGGCGGGGTCCGTGAGCAGGACGATGGGGGTGTCCACCCGTTCCCTGAGGGTACGAACCGTCTCCAACCACTCCGGCTCTCCTTCCAGCGGGCGAAGGATGAGCACCAGGTCCGGTCGGATCCGGGGCACCTCCTGGAGCGCGTCCCCGGCCCTGGAGGCGTGCCCGCGGAGTTGGAGGCCCATCTCCCGGAGCTGCGCCGTGATCTCCCGGGTGACGCGGTCCTCCTCGCCCAGAAGGAAAACGGAGGTCGGTGGGGTCGAGGTCTCCCGGAGCGGAGCCATCAGGACAAGTGCGAGGAGTCGAAGGGGAGGCCGATCCGGGCGTCCACCACTCGAAGGCCCAGAGCCTCCGGGGAGGGAGAGAGGTCGATCGAGAAGGACCCGAATCCTCCGGGGGGAAAGGCATGCTTCCAGGTGATGGTGAT
>REED01000219.1 GCA_007695225.1 Gemmatimonadales bacterium | reverse complement strand
GGTGGTCACCGAGCACCAGGGGGAGCTGGCGGGGCGGCGGGTGGTCCGGGGGCGGGAGGGGGAGTGCTGGGAACACTACCGGGACGAAGGGGCTCGGTAGCCCAGGCCTGGGCCTTTCCGGGGAGCCCTCGGCGGCGAATTTCTGGAGACCACAACGGGAGGAATCCGTGTCGGAGCGCGCAGGCCCCCTCCTTCTGCTCCTCACCCTTGTCCTTCCCCCCGATCTCCTGGCCCAAGTCGAGGCGCCGGTGTCGGCCGGGGACTACGTTCGGATCCAGACATCCGACCTCCCTGACGGAACCACCCTGGAAGGGACGGTGGCGCGAAGCACCGCAACGACCCTCCATCTGGTGCTGGAGCAGAACGGGACCGCTGTAGTCCCCATCCCCCTGGATTCCATCCTCGGTCTGGAGGTGCGGGTACCGGCGTCCGTGGGGGCCGGGATCGCAGGGAGCGGGCTGATCGGCGCGGCGGCAGGAATCCTCACCACCGTGATCTACTGCCAGGTGGATGACAACCCGTTCTGTCCGCTGACCGGATGGGTGTTCGCGCCCGGGGGGGCGTTGGTCGGAGGAGTGATCGGAGGGGTCAGGCGCCGAGGGCGATGGGAATCGGTCCCCATCGGAGCGGGGGAGGACCAGGGCGTGCGCCTCCGGAGCGGATCGTCACGCCTCTCCCTCCCACCCCCTCACCAGCTCCTCGAGCTGGTCGAAACAGGTCCCCCACCCCTCGTGGAAGCCCATCTCCTGGTGCTGCTTCCGACCCTGGGGATCGCGGTGCATGGCTCGGGCGACGTACCGCGTGCCCCCGTTTCCGTGGGGCTCGATGGTGATCTCCGCCGTGAAGACGATGTCCGACTCGGCCGGTGACGCCGGGCGGAACCCTGGCAGGAGGGCATTCGTCCACGAGAATCGCTCCCCTTCGACCACCTCCAGGTAGCACCCGGGATCTCCCCCCATCGCCTCGCCGTCCGGCGGGCGCATGACCATGCGGAAGACGCCTCCGGGGCGGAGGTCGATCTCGCACTCCGTGATCGTCCAGGGCCGTGGGACGAACCACTCCTTCAAGTGCTCCGGCCGGGTCCACGCCTTCCAGATGAGGTCGGGGGGGACGTCCACCACCCGCTCCAGCACCAGGTCCAACTCCGGATTCATCCCGGCCTGCGCTGAGTCGTTCATTCTCGTCCTTTCCTTTCCTTCAGTTCGATGGCGAACCGGTCGAGCCGGTCGAGGCGGCCCTCCCAGATCCTCCGCTGCGACTGGAGCCAGTCCTCGGCGGCGGCGACGCCCTCGGGGACCACCCAGTATGTCCGGACCCTCCCTTCCTTCTCCGATCGCACCAGGCCCGAACCCTCGAGCACCTTCAGGTGCCGCACGAAGGAGGGGAGCGCCATGTCGAAGGGGGAAGCAAGCTCCGTCACCGAGGCGGGACCCCTCCCCAGCCGCTGGAGCACAGCCCGACGGGTGGGATCGGCCAGCGCCTGGAAGAGTCGGTCGAGGGTGTTAGTCGGCGTTCGTCCGCTTTCGCCCCCTTCCACCGTCCGGTTTTTCCGTTCGACCCCCTCCCTCCCCCGCCTCCACCCCACCCAGCATGACCGAGCGCCGCCGTCCCCCCCGGATCGCCGGCGATTCGGTCTCATCGTCTTCTCCATCCTCCTCGCCCTTGCGGTGAACGCGTGGTGGAGCGGACGGGAGGACCGGGCACGGGTGGGTCAGGCGTTGGCCTACCTGGATGCGGAGGTCGCGTCCAACCGGAAGATGGTCCGGAGTCTCCTCCCCTACCAGCAGGAGCTCACGGGGATGTTCGTCCAGGCGCTCACCGGGGAGGGGGCGTCCAGCCTGGAGGAACTCCAGGAGGCGGGATTCCAGGGATTCCGTCCCCCGGGATTCGTGCGGGCGGCGTGGGAGGCGGCGCTGGCCGGCGGCGTGCCGGGCCTCATGGACTTCGAGGACGTCTCCCTCCTGGGGCAGGTCTAGTCGAAGCAGGACCGGGTGGACCGCCTCTCGGTGGACGGGCTCTCGGCCATGCTGGGGCCCGGCGCCTTCCGTCCCGACAATTTCGAGTCCCTCCTCACCCAGGCCCTGGGGCACACCAACGACCTGGTCTTCGCCCAGCAGGAACTCCTGGATCTCTACGACGCTTGGCTGGAGCACCGGGGGCGGTAGGGGGGCAGGGTCATACCCCTTTCTGGATCAGAGCTCGTCCCCAGGATCCGGATCACGATCCTCAACCTTCGAGAGGGCCTGCTCGAACTTCTTCCGACTGCCGCGGCGTGCACGCTCCTCCAGATACTCCTCCGTGAGAAGGGCGGACAGCTTTTCCGCCAGGGCCGTCGTCACCAACTGGTTGATGGACACGCCCTCCCGCTTCGCCAGCTCTCTCGCCTTTTCGTGCAACGACTCCGGCAACCTGACGCTCATGGTGCTCATCTCAACTCTCCCATCCGCTGGAGGAGCTCCCGAGCCGTGACCACCTCGATCCCGAACCTCGCGGCCCCTTCGAAATCTCGCTTGTTGTAGCTCACGATGAAGCTGCACCCACCCGCCACCGCGGCCTCGAGGACCATGTCATCACCCGGATCTCGCAGCACCGGCCGCCACAGGTAGTAGATCTCGTGCCGCACAGCGACCTGGCAGAGATAGTCAAGAACATCATCGATGTCACCCGGGTCGAGGCCCAACTCCCCAGCTTGGCGCTTGGCGACCTGCTCGTACTCAAGCACCAGCGGCACCGAGACATGGACCTGCAGGTCAGGTCGGATGCCCAGCATCGACAGCAACCGGAACGACGCCCCCCTCCGAGATCGAAGGGCAGAGATCAAGACGTTCGTATCCAGGACCACATCATGCACACCCATGTGGTATCATATATACCACCATGCAATTCCGGAAGGTTCCCGCCACACCCGCTCTCACGGGAGACAACTTCTACGACGCGTGGTTGGAGCAGCGGGGGCTGAGCTTCGCGGATGCGGCGATCGTGACCGTGGCGCGGAAGTCCGCGGAAGGCCGGATCGCCACCTTCGACGGAGCCTTCCGGGGCATGGACGGGATCACCGTGCTGCCGTAGGCCGTGCCGCCCCCCCTCACCCTCCCGGGCCGGCCAGCTCGGAGGACCTCCCTCCGCAATCCTCTCCGGATCAGAGCTCGTCGCGGTCAGTTCTCCGATGGCGCCAGCGCTGGAGATCCTGATGTCGATGGAGTACGCCGAGGATGAAGACGTCGCCTTCGCCCACACGGTAAATGAGTCGGAAAGGACCCACGAGAGTTGGCGCACGTCCGGATGGTCTTACTCCGGAAACACAGAGCCGCGGTGGGCCAGGATCCCGAGGGAGTCAGCCGCGAAGGTCACCCTGCTGCGGCTGGAACGGGCACCCCATGAAACTGGGTCATAAGTGAAGTGAGACTCCCAGCTCATCCTTCCTCTCCCCCACCCCACCCTTGCCCCTCCGACCTCCTGCATATAACATTTTCGTTATGAAACTCTCCCCTTATACAGAAGACCACCTCGCAGCCCTCGATGACGTCTTCTCCGCCCTGGCCAACCCCACCCGCCGGGCCATCCTGGCCCGCCTGGCCCAGGGGGAGGCCTCGGTGGGGGAGCTGGCCGAGCCCTTCGACATGACCCAGCCCGCCGTCTCCCGGCACCTGAAGGTGCTGGAAGAGGCCGGGCTCATCTCCCGCACCCGGGACGCCCAGCGTCGCCCCTGCCGCCTGGAGGCCGCCCCCATGGCCCAGGCCGCAGCGTGGCTGGAGCAGTACCGGGAGTTCTGGGAGGGACGCTTCCAGCGGCTGGACGCCCTCCTCCACGAACTGAAAGCCGCCGATCCCCCCACCGGAGGCCCCCCACCATGAGCAGCAGCGGAAAGCTGGACATGACCACCCCGAGCGACCGTGAGGTCGCCCTGACCCGGCGCTTCGAAGCGCCCCCCCACCTGGTCTGGGAGGCCTTCACCCGCCCCGACCTCATCAAGCGGTGGATGTACGGCCTCGAGGATTGGCGCCTTGCGGTCTGCACTTTGGACCTCCGGCCCGGGGGCGCACTCCGCTACGAATGGCACGGACCCGACGGCGCCGTCATGGGGCTGAGCGGGGCATTCCGGGAGCTGGATCCCCCCCGCCGGATGGTCCACACAGAGCTCTTCGACGAGGACTGGACCGGGGGCGAGACCGTGATCACCACCACCTTCGCCCCCGATGGCCCCGACACCACCGTGGTCACCATGACCATCCTCTACGCCTCAAAGGAGGCCCGGGACGCCGCCCTCAAGACCGGTATGGCCGAGGGGATGGAGATGGGGTACGAGCGCCTGGACGGGCTGCTGGCGGAGGGGGCGGTGGCGGGTTGAGGGCACCTCCTCTCACACCAGGACGTTCCCCGGAATACGGGATCGGATCCCGGGCATGCCGCGATCCGTGATGGGGGGCGGTGTGAGGGGCCCGGTTGGGGGGCCTGGTGTGGGATGGGGGCGTCCTTCTGCCGGGGGGTCCCTCTGCCGGGGCATCCCTCTGCCGGGGCATCCCTCTGCCGGGGCATCCCTCT
>REED01000099.1 GCA_007695225.1 Gemmatimonadales bacterium | reverse complement strand
TCCCGCCGTTCCGGCGAGGCCAGAAAATCTGCCAGCGTGTATCGGTCCAGGGTTTCCAGGAAGTTCCTCCGGGCTTCGTGGAGTACCTTCTTCAGCATGCAGGCGGGGGTGATGGGACAGGTGTCGGTGGCCCTGTCGAAGCACTCCACCAGATGGAAGTCCGGCTCGGTCCGACGGATGACCCATCCCACATTGACCTCTGCAGGGGCTACCGCCAGGCGAAGGCCGCCCCCCCGTCCCCTCACGGCCTCCACCACGCCCAACTCCGTGAGCATGGCAGCCACCTTCACAAGATGGTTGTGCGAAACCCGATAGGACCGGGCCACCTCCGACACCGGGACCAGACGGTCATCGTGAACCCCCAGGTAGAGCAGGGTCCGGAGGGCGTAGTCTGTGAACTGTGTAAGGCGCATGGAGGCTCCATGGCGAGGGAGGGAGGGAGATCAAAAGTCTTGGCATTTCCAGCGAAAGACAATAAGATGTATTCAGAATACCACTTTAACTTCGGGCCCAGAGTTTCGCCATGACCTTCATCTCACCACCGGGGCAGAGCCAGCCGCGACGCCCGGAGCAGGAATCCACCGGGCCGGCACGCACTGAACTGGGCCACGCCGGGCCGGGGCCCGCGGCGGAGTGCGAACCGGCCGCGCCATGCGGCTCCAGCCGATGTCCGGACTGCACCGGCGGTCACCCGGTGACCCGGCGGGATTTTCTCTGGATGGCGGCCGCGGGGGGGACTACGGCCCTCGCAGGCGCCGCGGGACTTCTCTCCCCGGTCCTGGCTGCAGTGGAGGCTTCCGCCCAGCCCTCCCGTGCGGTACGCTTTCCACCGCCGGCGCCCTGGAGTCCCATTCAGTTGGCGCCGGAGGTCCGGCCCAACGACCTGCTCCTCCGAGCGGCGCCAGGGGTGGCGGATATTGGTGGGGGAATCCAGGCCCCGGGCTTCCTGGTGAATGGGACCATCCCCTCTCCCCTGATCCGGGTCCGGAAGGGAGAGCCCTTCCAGGTCACCATGCAAAACGACCTCCCCGACCCCCTCATCCTCCATTGGCATGGCCTGACGCCGCCGGAGAGCGCCGACGGCCATCCTCGCTTCGCCGTCCGGCGGGGGGGAAGGTTCGACTACCGCTTCACCGTGGAGAACCGGGCCGGAACCTACTGGTATCATTCCCACACCCACTACAAGGTGGCGGAGCACGCCTACCGGGGGATCGGCGGGCTGATCCTGGTGGGGGATGATGAGGAGGACGCCCTGAGCCTCCCCTCCGGCGACCGGGAGATCCCCCTCATCCTCCAGGATCGACGCCTGGATCGTCGAGGGGTCCCGGTGTACGAGCATCCGGATACCATGGAGGGACACATCGGGACCGCGCCCTTTGGAAATGGGGTCCACCAGCCGCGCATGGAGGTGGAGACCGCCCTCTATCGCTTTCGGATCCTGAACGGATCCAACGCCCGGATCTTCCGCCTCGAGCGGAGCGACGGACGTCCCATGGTCCTCATTGGAAACGATGGCGGCCTGCTGGACGAGGCCCGGAGCGTGGATGTCCTGGACGTGGGCCCGGCGGAGCGTGTGGACCTCCTGGTGGACTTCCGGGACCAGCAGGTGGGGGACGAGCTCTTCCTTCGATCCCAGGCCTTCGAGATCCCGGGCGGGGTCACGACGGGCCGCTCGGTGGCGAAACAGGGGGAGCCCCTGGACCTCCTGCGCATCCAGGTGGCCCGAAAGGTGGACGATCCCGCTCCGATCCCCACCCGCCTCTCCGACGTTCCCCTTCCCGATCCCGCCGACGCCGTCCGGGAACGTCGGTTCGACTTCACCTCGGACCGGGACTGGAGTTCTCGGACCATGATGTCTCACCGCATCAACGGGGAGGAGTTCGACATGGCCCGCATCGATGAGCGGGTTCCATTCGGGGAGACGGAGATCTGGACCTTCACCAACGACAACGGATTCGCCCACCCGGTCCACCTTCATGCCACCCACTTCCACGTGCTTTCCCGCACGGGGGGGCGGGATCAGGTCTTCCCCGCTGAGGCGGGTCTCAAGGACACCGTTCTCCTCCATCCCAACGAGACGGTCCGGGTGGCGGTCCGATTCACCGCCCACCGGGGGCTCTTCCTCCTCCATTGCCACAACATGGAGCATGAGGACGTGGGGATGATGATCAACGTGATGGTGGAATAGGGTCTTCGCCGGTCGGCTTGGAATTGGGGCCGGATTGGTCCTTGAAGGCGGCCCCGGAGTGGTCCACGCCCTTGATCCGGGAGAGGAGCTCCAGGGCCAGGATCACTCCCATCGCCGCGCCCATGGAGAGGAGGGCCCCCAGCACGGCGGGATCCGCCCCTGTCGCGGCCTCCCAGGCGCCAGGGGAGATGGGGCGCATCACCAGGGGAACGAGATTTCCGTCCGAGTCCAGGTAGGAGGTCACCGTCTCCCGCCAGGGCCACAGTTTCTGGACCGATCCGGCCATGAGGCCGCACAAGAAGGCCAGGGTCCCGCGGTAGTACCTCCGCAGGAGCCAGGTGAGGACCCGGGCGAAGGCGAGGAGGCCCACCCCCATTCCCGCCGCCAGCGCGCTGAGGAAGACCAGGTCCAGTTCGGAGAGCGCCCGCACCAACTGCGCGTACTGTCCCAGGAGGAGGAGGACGAAGCTCCCCGAAATTCCCGGGAGCACCCAGGCGCAGATGGCCACGGCCCCCGCCAGGAAGGTGGAGATCCAGTGCTCCGGAGCGGGGAGGGGCTGGATGTTGGCCATGACCACGCCCGCCCCCACCCCCACCACCCCCATCAGGATCCGCCCCGGCGTCAGGGGAAGGACGAACCGTCCCACAAAGACCACCGACGCCACGATGAGGCCGAAGAAGAAGGCCCAGACATGGACCTCCCGGTGCTCCAGGAGCCAGGCCACCAACCCTGCAAAGAGAAAGACGCTGGTGGCCATCCCTGCGCCCAGGACGGAGAGGAAGCCCATGGCGCCCTCATTCCAGGCCTTCCGGAATCTTCCCTGCAGTCCGGCTACCAGCACCTGGAACCGGAGCGCTCGGATGGACCGGACCAACTCCACGTAGATTCCGGTGATGAAGGCGATGGTCCCCCCGGAGACACCGGGGATCAGCTCCGCTACTCCCATGGCCATGCCCCGGAGATAGACGCCCAGCCATCCGGGAAGGCTCCGGGGAGGAGGTTCCGGGGATTCGCGTTGGGGTTCCTTCACCGGACGGGCTCCTGGGGAGGTCAAGGGTGGTGTGGGACACGAATCGGCTGGGCGCACGGGACAGCCTGACGCACGTGCCTGGCCGGCGCACCCCCGGAGCCACCTCCAGGGACAGGCGCGACCAACGCTAGCCCCACCGCCCCATCGGCGCCACGGGTTCCTCGGCGACGGCCACCGGCCCTTAACCCCGCCCGCCAGTGGCTCGCCCTCTCTTTCCCTCGCCGTGGCGTCCGCCCGCATTCCGCCGCATTGTCCCCTCGGAATGTGGGGCACGGGACGAATCGTCCCCTTCACGTTCGGCCAGTGGGACGACCCTGGAGGTTCAACGTCGGGCCGATGCCCCTCGGTACCCGGGGACGGGGGGTCTTGCAGTGGCTCCCGGTGCCCCCGAAGTGGATGGATCCATGGCATGGGCGTTGCTTCCCCACTTCTTGGTCCCCACTCCCCCGTCCTCACTCCCCGCATACCTTCCCACAAGGAAAGACACCGATGAGCCGAGCCTCCTCCGCTTTTGTCCGCCCCTTCGCCGAGCTCGGATCCTCCGATCTGGGGGAAGTCGGGGGGAAGAACGCCTCGTTGGGAGAGATGATCCGGGCCCTCCAGGACTCCGGGGTCCGGGTGCCCGATGGGTTCGCCACCACCTCCCACGCCTACCGGCGCTTCCTGGAGGAGAACGATCTGGAGGCGCCCATTCGAAAGGTCCTGGAGGAGATGGACGCCGGGGATATTTCCCTCTCCAAGGCGGGGGAGCGGATCCGGGAGATGATCCTGGGCGGGACCTTCTCGGAGGCGTTGGCCGCCGCGATCCGAGAGGCCTATCGGGAGCTCTCCCAGACGGCCGGGAAGGAGGCCGTGGACGTCGCGGTCAGGAGCAGCGCCACCGCCGAGGACCTCCCCGACGCCAGCTTTGCCGGGCAGCAGGACAGCTTCCTCAACGTGACGGGGGAGGAGGACCTGCTGGAAACCTGCCGCCGCTGCTATGCCTCCCTCTTCACCGACCGGGCCATCGACTACCGACGGTCCCGGGACTTCGACCACATGGAGGTGGCCCTCTCGGTGGGGGTTCAGCGGATGGTGCGTTCGGACCAGGCCTCCGCCGGGGTGATCTTCACCCTGGACCCGGACGGGGGCTTCCCCGGGGTGGTGGTCATCACCTCCGCGTGGGGGCTCGGGGAGGCGGTGGTTCAGGGCACCATCTCCCCTGATCAGTTCCTGGTCTTCAAGGCTCTCCTGGAGCGAGAGGACCGGGTCCCCATCCTGGAGCGGGAGTTGGGATCGAAGGAGGAGAAGGTGGTCTATCGGAAGGAGGGGGGAAGCGAGTCGGTCCCCAC
>REED01000078.1 GCA_007695225.1 Gemmatimonadales bacterium | reverse complement strand
TCCCGGACCTGCACCACTACAGAAACCCCAAACCCGTCCATGGCTGGATGGGACCTAAGCATGTACTCCCGGGATGAGACTCCTCAGGGTCAGACGGGCGAGTCAAAAGGAAGCGGGCCGGGGGAGCGCCGAGGGAGCGCCGAGGGAGCGCCGAGGAGAGCAGGGAATGGACAGATAGAAGCAAGAAGGATCGACGTCCATTCCGGTCGCTGCGGGTCCGCTTCCTTCAATTCGCCATGAACCCCTCCCCAGGACTTTCATCTGAAAGCGGGTGGGTGACGGTTTCAGCCATCAGTCGGCCGCCTACCGGGCGATAGGGCTCACCCGGTCCCACCGTGCGATACGGCTCACCCGGTCCCACCGTGCGATACGGCTCACCCAGTCCCACCCTGCGATCCGGGTCATCCGGCCCCGCCGCGCCATCCGGCCCCAACGGGTCATCCCCGCTCCCGAAGGCGTCAGATTCCCTTGCGGAACGGGGGTGGTTGCGGGCACCTTCGAACCGAATATTCGATGTCACTTCTCGACCGGAGCCGTCCAGATGAGCAGGCCCGTGCAGGTATTCCTGACCTCCCTTGTGGTAGTATCCGCGCTGTTTCTTCCCTCCACGGCCGTTGCACAGAACGTACAGGAAGGCCCGCAGGTGGACCGTCTCCAGATCATTCCAGGGCAACTCTCCGTGGAGCAGGGGGAGACCGTGTCCTTCGAGATCCAGGCCCTGGACGGACAGGGGAATCCGGTCCGCCCCCTTCTCCGGGTGGCGGGTGCGGGCGCTGGAATCGTGGTGGATGGCTTGGCACGCACCGTGGAGGGAGTACAGGCCGGGGGGGATGGAACGATCATCGTGACGGTCGTCCTGCCTCCGGATGCTCCAGGGGACCCGGTGTCCATCCGAGTTCCCGTGGAGGTTACCTATCCGGCGGTGGCCCGAGCCGAGCTGACCTCGGATCGAGACCGGGTCTATGCCGGAACGACGGTGACGACACGATTCCGGGCCTACCATGAGGATGGGACGGAGCGCGCACTTCCCCAGGCCACCTTCCGTTCATCAGACCCCGAGACGGCCTCGGTGGACCGGTTTGGCGCCGTCACCGGCCTCCGATCCGGATCAGCCGCCATCACTGCCGAATACGAGGGAGTCTCCGCTTCCTGGGAAGCCCGGGTGGAGGGATTCCCAGCCGTCCGCATGGAACTCGGCGGAGGACTCGATGAGGCTCGGACCGGTGACGTCCTCTCCTTCATTCCCCGCTTCTTCGACGATGCCGGCCAGGAGGTCACGGATATCCCCGTGACCTGGGGGTATTCCTACCAGTCCGTGGATGGCGTCCGGCAGCCCGGGGCAGTCGCCCTGGTCGAGGATGGACGCTTCCTGGCCGAGGAGCCGGGACGATACGCGGTGGTGGCCAGCGCCGGGCCCCTCAATGCCCGCCGCACCGTGGAAGTGAGCCAGCGGCAGGTTGTACAGCGGGTGGAATTCCAGGGTCAGGGTCGGGTGGACAATGTCCATACCTCCGACTTCTGGGTGTTCGAGGGGAATGACGGCCGAGACTACGCCATCTCCGGCACCTGGGGAGCGGATGGATGGGCCTACATGTGGGATGTCACCGACCCCACGAACATGGTGAAGACCGACTCGGTGCAGGTGGATGCCCGGACCGTCAACGATGTGAAGGTCTCCCCCGACGCCCGCTATGCCACCATGACCCGGGAAGGTGCGTCGAACCGTCGGAACGGCCTGGTCCTTCTGGACCTGGCGGATCCGGCTCACCCGGTCATCGCCTCGGTCATGGAGGAGGGCCTTACCGGGGGAGTTCACAACGCCTTCCCCATGGAAGACTACGTCTACACTCTCTCCGCCGGGGAGAAGTACGTGATCATCGACGTGCGGGACCTGGCGAACCCCCGGGTCGTGAGTGAAGTCCAGCACGGCAACTGCCGGATCCACGACGTCTGGGTCCTGGACGGCCTGGCCTATTCGGCCCAGTGGGGATGCGGCATCATCGTCTATGACGTGGGGAACGGGGGATGGGGAGGAAGCGCGGAGAATCCGGTGTACGTCTCCTCCCTGCAGACCCCTGGAGGTAGGACCCACGCAGTCTACCCGTACTTCCAGGAATCCACCGGAAAGCTCCTGGTCTTCGCCGGGGACGAGATCATGACGCGGGTCGGGATGCCGCTGGAGGGAGGTCTGAGCCGGGATCCGTACGACCCCGCCACAGGTGAGGGGGGCCGGCCCTCCAACACGGCGGGGTACACCCACATCCTGGACTTCTCCGACATGGACAATCCGAGGAAGATCGCCCGCTACAAGGTTCCTGAGTACGGCACCCACAACATCTGGGTGGAGGACGACGTCCTCTACCAGGCCTACTATGAGGGCGGGATGCGGGTCGTGGATGTCTCCGGCGAGCTTACCGGAAACCTTGCCACCCAGGGCCGGGAGATCGCGGTCTACAAACCCAATGATCCCGTGGGCTTCATCTCAAATGCGCCCATGGTCTGGAGCGCCATGCCGTTCAAGGGGAAGGTCTTCTTCTCCGACTGGAATTCCGGCATGTGGTCCGTGGAGCTGGAGCCTCGCCAGCCGGTGGCGCTGGAAGAGGACTGAGCGCCGAGTTCCAGGGGTTCGCGGGGTCGGTGGTGGGGGTCAGCGGATCCCCACCACCCCCTTCACCGCATCGATGAGACGGCCGGCATCATAGCCGATCCCGTCCTTGAATACGGTGACCACGTTGCGGATCTCCGCCGGATTCGTGGACGGATCGCCACGGATCACCACCAGATCGGCGAGCTTCCCCTCCTCCACCGAGCCCAGCTGGTCGTCATTCCCCAGGATACGGGCGCCGTTCAGCGTGAGGATCTGGAGGGACTCCACCGGGGTGAACCCCGCCTCCACCAGGAGCTCATGGTTCCGCTGGTCACCGAAGCCGGGAAGGGCGCCCCCGTTACCGGTGGGGTCCACCCCTGCGGCCAACAAGCCTCCGGCCCGGACGAAGGCCACCTCGAAGTCCTGGGCCTTCCGGAACACCTGGGGCATCACCGACTGGTCCGCACCACGCTGGATGGCCTCCCGGGTGGCCATGTACTCCTGGAATGCCTCGGGGGCCAGGGCCTCCTGGAGCCGGGGCTCCAGCGGGGGACGCCCGGGGACGGTGAGCTCATAGACCGCCAGGGTGGAGGTGAGCCCCACTCCGCCGTCGATCATCTCCCGGATGGTGGTCTGGACCTCCGGGGAGTCGATCTCCACCTCGGCAAGCCGCGTCCGCATCCCCGTGGGGCACTGGTCCGCCTCCTTCGTCGGGTCGTAATCCGAGTTGGTGAAGAGGCCGTGCTCCAGATTGTCGATTCCCAGCGCTACCGCCTCCCGGAAGGAGACGGAACAGAGGTGCCCGGTGAATTTGAGCCCCAGGCGGTGGGCCTCCTGGATGGCCGCCTGCAGCTCCGCCCGGGAGATGAGGGTGTAGGCCTTGAACCAGGTGGCTCCCTCCTCGGCCCAGTAGGCCACCACGCGCCGAGCCTCTTCCGGTGTGGAGACCGAAAGCATGTGCCCGCTGGCTCCTGCCCCGGTGATGTAGGGTCCCGTCACGTGCATCCGGGGTCCGGGCATCTCTCCCTGGTCGATCTGCCGCATCATGTTGATCTCGCTGTACGGCGAGGCGGCGCCAGTGGTTCGGATGGTGGTCACCCCGCTCCCCAGGTAGAGGCGGGGGGCCGAGAACTGGAGCTGGACGCTCCGTCCCGAGGTGGTGTAGAAGGTGTGGTTGTGCATCCCCACCAGCCCCGGGATCACGGTATGGCCCGGAAGCTCATGCCGCTCCGCGTCGGCGGGGATCTCCACCGTACCCACCGGGCCTACCCGGGCGATCCGGCCGTTCCGGATGAGGACGACCTGGTCGTCCATGGGTTCCGCCCCGGTGCCGTCCACCACCCGCACCCCCACCAGCGCCACCACCGGTGCGTCCACGGAGACGTATTCCCGAACCTGGGGAGAAAGGGTGGAGGGAGGCCCTTCGGTCTGCCGGGCCTCAAGGGGGGGAGCGGCGAGGACCCCACCCAGGAGAAGGAACAGAGGAAGTAGAAGGCCGGGCAGGGCCGACGGTTTCTGCGGGAAACGAGGCATGGGCGGCTCCATACGAGGGGCTGGTCGGCGGGCTGGTCGAGGGGCTGGTCGAGGGGCTGGTCGGCGGGCTGGTCGAGGGGCCACGTCAGGGATCCACCTGGATCACCGTCATCATCCCCGACTCAAGATGTTCGGAGATGTGGCAATGAAGCATCCAGGGCCCGGGGTTGTCCAGTTCCAGCAAGAGATCCACCACCGTGCCCACCGGGACCAGGACGGTGTCCTTCCATGCCGGATGCCGGGAGACCTCTCCATTCACCGAGAGGACCATGAACCGCTGTCCGTGGAGGTGGATGGGATGCTGCATGGGGTGGAGGGAGTCCCGGTTGTTCACCAGGCGGAGTCGGATCCGATCGCCCTGCCGGAAGCGCCAGTCGATGTCCATGTTCTCCGCCCCGGTGTCGGCGTCGCGGAGGATCCAATCGGCCTGCATCCCCGAGACCAGCCAGTCCATGTCGGGCATCGTGCCGGACCACTCCACCGGGGGGCGGTAGACGGACTCCCACATGAGGAGGGGGTCCAGGGGGAAGGGGAGGTCACGGGTCCGGAGATCCAGGATCAGGGTCCGGTGGGGAGGTTGTCCGGCGTGCGCCGCCAGGAGGTCTTCCGTCTCCTCGACCAGGGAGGGGACGACGCGAAGCTGGGAGAAGCCGTGGGAGAGGTTGCCTCCCGAGGAGGTCTCCCCCTCCCTGGCTGACTCCACGTGGATCATGGCCACGGTGTCCACCTCCAGGAAGAACCGAGCCCCCACGTGATCCAACGCTTGAACCCGATTCTCCAGTGCCACCGCCCCGGCCTCCGGGAAGCGGACCTCCACCACCCAGCGCTCCGCCGGCGCCAGGACGACACTCTCCACCCAGGCCTCCCGGGGGAGCTTCCCCACGTCGGAGGCCACCACCTTCATGGGGAGGTCCCCGAAGGAGAGGTTGAAGGTCCGGGTGCTGGCGGCGTTGGTGAAGTGGAAGCGCACCACGTCGCCCTCCTGCACCCGCTCGGACCACGCCGCGGATCCATTGGCCAGGAGAACGTTGCCGAAGCGTCCCATGAGCGCGTGGGTGGGTGCCTCGCGTCCGTAGGGGACCCCGCGGCCATCCTCGGTGACCAGGTGATCGTCCAGGAGCAGGAAGATCTCTTCTTCGACCGGGGCGTAGGGGGCGTATGCATTCCCGGGCTCCGCCGCCGGTCGCACCCGGAAATTCCCTGCCAGTCCCAGGTCCTGGGCCACGTCTTCCCGGAGGTGCGGGTGGTACCAGAAGGTGCCCTCGTCCGGGAGTCGGAGCTCGTAGAGGAACTCACCACCGGGGGCTACCGGCTCCTGGGTGACCCCCGGAACCCCGTCGTACGGGGCGTCCAGACGGATTCCGTGCCAGTGGACGGCCGCAGAAAGGGGGGTGTCGTTCCGGAAGCGGATGTGGACGGTGCTGTTCGCTTCCGCTTCGAGGAGGGGTCCCGGGCTCTGACCGTTGAACCCGTAGCCCGGGAGCACTCGTCCGTCGATGTCCCGGAGGAGGGGACCCGCCACCAGTTCCAGGGTGTCTCCCTCCGCCAGGTGGAGGGTCTCCCGGGGTCGTGCCGCGCGGATTTCCCCCGAAGGGGCGGCATCCAACTGTCCGGACTGAGGGGCCCCACCCACCGGAAGGAAGGGACGCACCCCGGGCCTGAGGGCCATGATCTGATGGGGCATGGAGATGAGGGGGTGCATGGGCGGGTTGACCCACTCAGCCTCGCCTCCTGCCGGAAGTTCGCCCCCATGGCCGACATGACCCCCATGGCCGCCATGACCCCCATGACCGCCATCGCGGCCATGAGCGGTTTCAGGCTGGGCGTCGCCATGGTTGGAATGGCCGAGGGACGCGCGGCCACCCGCCGGCATGGACATCTCCACCAGGATGTAGGCCATGTCGTGGGGGCGAAGCACCATGGTCGGAGAGGTTCCCCGGAGGACCAGGGGCCCGGTTCGCTCCGCGGGGATCTCCTCTCCCTCGGCGGATATGAGGAGGAGGTAGGTGTTGAACCCCTCGACGGTGGCCTCCAGCTCGCCCTCCTCCAGGGACCCCAGAGGGACCATGGGGTGGAGGGTGGGGGGCGTCATCCAGGCTACGAAGCGGGTATAGGGTCCCAGCTCTTCCGGCCGGGGAAGATCCTGCGCCTGGATCCGGATCCGGAGACGAGGAAGCCCGTCCCGGGTCACGGCGATCCCGAAGGGGGTGGGGGCGGGGAGGAGGTGTGCGGCGCCCTGAGCCGCCCCGCCCGCCGCGCCCGCCATCAGGGGGATGCAGTAGAGATCCTGGGCGAGGGGGGTGGGAGGCGCGGGGGGGGCACAGGGATCCCCCGGAAGGAGGGACAGGCCCATGAGCAGGCCGGAAAGGAGGATTCCCATCATCCCGGGAATCTGGTCCATGGGTTCCGTGGGGGAAAGCCCACTCCCTGGCCGTGGCGGAAACCCCCGATGCCCACTACTCTCGTCCCCGGGTCGCTCCCCCGGATCGCTCTACCGTTCTTGAAGCGATGCCGGCAGCGGAGTCCGAGGGACCGCAGCGAAGTCCGAGGGACCATCGAATCGAAGAAATGGAGGATGTCTGCATGAAACAGAACCTGGTTGGAGGCTCAATCCGGGACCTGGTCCAGGGAGGGCTCGCCGCTCTCCTGCTCCTGGGCGCACTGGCCCCGGCTGCAGAGGCCCGACAGGTCCAGACCGAGTCGGAGATCTCGGGGTTCACCGAGTTCACGAGCTACGACGGGATGATGGACTACCTGGCCAGGATCCAGGCCGGAAGCACCGAGATGCGTCTGGGGACCTACGGATCCACCCACGAGGGGCGGGAGCTCCCCTACGCCATCTTCTCCCGCCCGGCGGTGACCCAGCCCTGGGAGGCATGGGCCCTGGGGCGGCCCATCCTCGTCCTGGCGGCGGGGGTCCATGGGCCGGAGCGAACCCTCCGGGAGTCGGTCCTCCTCCTCATCCGGGACCTGGCCACGCCGGGAACGCCGATGAATCAGGTCCTGGATGACCTGACGCTGGTGGTGGTCCCCCAGATCAATCCCGATGGCTTCTCCGCTCCCGACGGCCCGGTTCGCGGAAACCTCTGGCGGCTGGATCTGAACCGGGACTACATGAAGCTGGAACAGCCCGAGATCCAGGGATACGTCCAGAACATCATCCTCAACTGGGCGCCCCATCTCTTCATCGATGGCCATAACGGGGGTTCCTTTCCCTACAACCTCAACTACCAGTGCCCGAGCCACGCCGAGCCGAACCCGGGGATCGATGCGCTGTGCGACGCCGAGATCTTCCCGGCCATCGACCGGAAGCTGGAGGCCCAGGAGTACCGCTCCTGGTATTACGCTCGGGGGAATGAGACCCGCTGGGACGTAGGCGGGACCGATCCCCGGATCGGCAGGAATTACGGAGGCTTCGCCAACACCGTGGGAATCCTCTTCGAGTCGCCCTCCAGCCAGCCCCTCCCCGACGGGGTGCGGAGTGGGCTCCTGGGGTACGAGGCGGTGGTGGAGTGGGCACGGGACAACCCGGACCTCCTCATGGAGACGGTCCGGGCCGCCCGCATCGAGGCCGTGGAGCTGGGTTCGGCTCCCCGGGGGGACGTGGCCATCCGCACCGAGTACGAGCCGGAGGATCGGACGGTTCAGTACCTCATCGGCGTAGGCGAGGGAGACGACCGGGAGATCCGGACCATCACCAGTGACTCCCTCATGAAGAAGCCGGTGGCCACCCTGACCCGTCCCCGGCCCTGGGCCTACGTGATCCCCCGGGATGCGGAAGGGGCGGTGGAGCTCCTTCGCCGGCACCGGGTCACGGTGGAGCAGCTCCAGGAGGATACCGCCATGGACGTGGAGGCCTACACCATCGGGGACATCACCTATGAGCGGGCCTACAACCACGCCGCCTCCACCGTCGTTCATGTGGAGGGGACGGTGAACCGCCGGCTGACCCTCCCCAAGGGGACCTATCTGGTTAGGACAGGGCAGATGCAGGGTCGGGTGGCGGCCCATCTCCTGGAGGCCGAGTCCACGGACGGGGTGGTCTACTGGAACCGGATGGATGCCTGGCTCCCCAAGCCGGAGGTGGCGGCGTACCGGAGCGGAGAGGGAGAGGCTCCCCTCTATCCCATCTACCGCCTCATGGCTCCCACGCCGCTCTCCACCCGACTCCTTCCCTGAGTTCGGGGCCGGAGGGATGAGAGGACAGGGGCCGGGACCCGGGGCCGAAGTGGTTCCCGGGTCCCTCCCCTTCCCGGACCGCTCCCCCAGGGTCCAGGTTCCTCAGGGCTCCACGGCCGCCAGGACCTTGCCGATGAATTCGTCCAGCGCCGGGCGTTGGATCCATCGGACCACCACCACCAGATCGTGCTCCGGATCCACGTAGACGATGTTCGCTCCGGCACCGGCGTGGAAATGGGCGGAGGTGGGAGCGGAGGGGAGCGCCTCCCCGTCCAGGTTCAGGAAGGTATTCATGAAGCCGTAGGCCGGGTTGGCCGGGCCCGGGGACCGGGTCTCGGCCATCCACTCCCGGGATAGGACCTGCCGGTCGTTCCATCGACCGTCCCGAAGTTGGAGGAGGCCGAAGCGCCCCATGTCCAGGGCACTGATGAACATCCCTCCGCCCCAGTGGGCTCCGCCGCTCATGGACTGGACCCGGGTCCCATCCAGGGTGATCCATGAGGTCTCGTATCCGGTCCAGCGCCAGGTGGGGGAGGCGCCGATGGGATCCATGAGGTGCTCCCGGAGGATCCGGGGGAGGGGAGTACGCCAGACATTCAGGGCGGCCAGTCCCAGGAGGTTCACCCGGACGTCGTTGTACTCGTAGACCGATCCCGGCTCGTGGCGCGCCCGGGTCCCCCAGCTGTCGGCGTCGGCGTCGGGGCGATCCGCCCAGTCCGGCTTGCACCAGAGGACGCCGGCCCAATCGGAGGTCTGCCTGAGGAGGTGCTCCCAGGTGATTTGTTCGCTGTGGGGGGTGGAGAAGGGCTCGAAGGGGGCCGGCAGCCCTGGGAAGGCCACGCCCTCTTGGCCCGGGCCATGGGCCACGCACTCGGGGCGGTCCACCTCCACGGGGGCCATCCGTCGGGCCACCGGTTCGGTGAGATCCGGGATGAGGCCCCGGTCCCAGGCCAGCCCCACCGTGGAGGCCAGGAAGCTCTTCGTCACACTGAAGGTCACATCCACCCGGTCCGGGTCTCCCCATTCCGCCACCACGTATCCTCCCCGGATGACGAGCCCCGCCGGATCTCCTCGATCCCGGAAGGGACCTACTGCATCTCCCAGCGGCTCCCGTCCGAAGCCCCGAAGATGGGCCAGCGCCAGATCCCGGGGGGCGGTGGACTCACGGGCCACCGCGAAATCGATGGCCTCCTGGAGGCGTTCACCGGAGAGACCCAGGGCCTCCGGGGCACGGCGCTCCCACTCCCCCGACGGTGGGAAATAATCCTGGGCCTCGACGGTGGAGGTGCCTCCGGGAAGGACCGGGAGGACAGGAAGGAAGAGGAGGGCCAGGAGGAGGACCAGGGCCGATGGGGGAGCCGGAGAGGGGAGGGGTCGAATCACGGGATCAGGGAGATGAAGGGAGGGACGGGCGGCCACGGATCGACCGGATGATCCTGGGCGAACATGGACCGGAGGACCGGGGAGGAGCAAGTGTTTGCCTCTCCCGCTCCTCCAGCCCGCGATCCTCGGGGGTCGCGGGCTCCTTCAGCGCTCGTCCGCCTCCGCTCCGACCTCCTGGAGCAGTCCGGCCAGCCCTTCGCCCAGGTGGGTCTCCAGCAGTTCGCGGTAGCGCAGGGAGCTCGGGTATCCCTCGCCCTCGTGGAAAAAGGCTTCCAGCAGGGGGGTCCAGTCCGAGCCCCTCGGGAGGATGATCCCCAAGGACTCCGAGCGGTCGTCTCCAGCAGGATGGCGGCGGAGAGGAGCGCCCTGCTCCGCCGCGCGCCAGAAGTTGTGGATGTCCACCCAGGCCAGCCGGTCCGGGCCCTCGAGGACGGCGGCGATGACCGCCTCGATGGAATTCACATACTGGACGTGGAAGTCGGGGATGCCCTGGTCCCGGAGCGCCTCGATCCGGTCCTCGTGGAGGGTACCCCGGCGGGGATAGGCGGTGAATCCGGCGAAGTGGGAGTAGGCTTCTTCCATGGAGGGGAGTTCGGGGACATCCTCATGGGTGATGAGGACGGCCACGTTGTTCAGGTAGGGAGGGGAGAAGTCGACCTCTTCGCGACGCTCCGCGGTGATGGTGACATTCCCGATACCCAGGACTCCCCCTGCGGCGTCGCGCACCCGGCGGTAGAAACGACCCCATTCCTCCTCCTCCACCCACCGGACCTCCACCTCGATCCCCTCCCGCTCCTCTACCCATCGGAAGAAATCCCGGACGAGATCCGCGGTGACCCCGGTCGGCTCTTCGTCGCCAAGGCGATGGGCCCATCCCTCCGAGGGAGAGAAGAGGACCACCACGCTCCCGGTTCCCCGGGCGCTCAGCTCCCGGAAGGTGTCGCCCCGATCCCGGGACTCCGCCGCGGGAACCAGGTCCGGACGTTCCGAGGACCGCTCCGGGCCGTCGGTGTTCATGGCGTCGCTCCCGGCACACCCCAAGAGGAAGATGGCGAGAAGGAGTGACAGCAGCGGCGGTGTCCGACTCACCGGATTCCCCCGATCTGCGCACTGGGGGCCGCCGAGGGGACGATGGCGGGCATCGCGCCGGCGGATGTGGCGCTGGCGGACATGGCGCTTCGGTCCCGCACGATCCCGACCATGGTTGTCGGCATGTACTTCCTCCTGGAGGGACGAAAAGGAGGCCCTGTCCGCTCCCTCGCCGGTGAGGCAGAGGGGGCGGAAGGATCCCTGGGGGGAAAGAATCCCCCGAGTGTCCTACGGGTATCCTATCCTACGAGTGTCCTACCGGAGAGGCCGGCGGGAAGATCCCCGGCGCGGAGGAGGGGACAGCAGGAAGTGGGGGGACGGGGCGGGAAACGGGGGTGGGAAGCGGGGGGTGGGAAACGGGAGCTGCGTCAGCCCGAGACGGGGGGTCTGTGGCGGATGGACGTTCCCTCCACCAGGAAGACCACGTCCTCGGCCACGTTGGTGGCCAGGTCGGCGATCCGTTCCAGGTTCTTGGAGATGAGGAGGATGGACATGCTGGGGCCGATCCGCCGAGGGTCCTCCATCATGTGGGTGAGGAGGATCCGGAACATGGAGTTGTAGAGATGGTCCACCCGGTCGTCCCGGGCGCAGATCTCCCGGGCCGCCTCCGGATCCCGGCGAACGAAGGCGTCCAGAACGTCGGAGAGCATCTCCAGGGCCAGGCGGGCCATCTCCAGCACCTCCGGGATCCGGCCGAAGGGCTGGAGGTCGGCAAGGTATTCCACGGCCTGGGCGATGTTCACCGCATGATCCCCGACCCGCTCCAGGTCATTGGAAATCTTCATGGTCATGGTGATGGACCGGAGGTCCGAGGCCAGGGGCTGCTGGAGGGCCAGGAGTTCGTGGGCCATCCGATCGATGCGAAGTTCCAGGTCGTCCACCCGGGCGTCCCCCTTCACCACGGTCCGGGCCAGGATCGGGTCCTGGTCCACGATGGCCCGGACGGCCTGGCGAACCTGTTCCTCCGCCAACCCCGACATCTCCAGGAGGAGGGAGCGGAGGGCATGCAGCTCCTGGTGGAAATGCCGGATCTCCCCGGATCCGGGCGGAGGCGTCATCCGAACCGTCCTGTGATGTATGCTTCGGTCTGCTCCTCCCGGGGATTCGTGAAGATGTCCTCGGTCCGTCCCACCTCGATGAGCTTTCCCATGTAGAAGAAGGCGGTGAAGTCCGAGACCCGGGCCGCCTGCTGCATGTTGTGGGTCACGATGAGGATGGTGTAGTCCTCCTTCAGCTCATAGATCAGTTCCTCGATCTTCTGCGTGGCGATGGGGTCCAGGGCCGAGGCGGGCTCGTCCATGAGGATGACCTCGGGAGAGACGGCCAGGGCCCTGGCGATGCAGAGGCGCTGCTGCTGTCCCCCCGAGAGTCCCAGGGCACTCCGGTCCAGGCGGTCCTTCACCTCGTCCCAGAGGGCCGCCTGGCGGAGGGAGCGCTCCACCAGGGCGTCCATATCCGAACGCGAAGTGGCCAGGCGATTCACCTTGGGCCCGTAGGCCACGTTGTCGTAGATGGATTTGGGGAAGGGATTCGACTTCTGGAAGACCATCCCCACCCGCTTGCGGAGCTCCACCACGTCCCGATCCCCCGTGTAGAGGCTCTCCCCGTCCAGGGTGATGTCCCCTTCGTGACGGGTTTCGGGGATGAGGTCGTTCATCCGGTTGATGGACCGCAGAAAGGTGGATTTCCCGCACCCTGAAGGTCCGATGAGGGCGGTGACCCTGCGCTTCGCCACCTCCAGGTCGATCCCATGGAGGGCCTGGTTCTTCCCGTACCAGAAGGAGAAGGCCGAGGAGCGGAGCGCGGGACCGGGATCCGAGCCTCTGGATCCTCCCTCGCCTCCCTCGCGGCGGGAACCCTCCCGGCGGGTGGATGCCGGGGTCCGGGGACGGCCCTCCCTGATTCCCCCGGTGGGGGTGACTGTGCCTGGAAGCGTATCGCGGGTCCGCGTCATCGAGTTCTCCATGGATCAGCCTTGCCGGTAGGGGTTCTTGATGAGGAAGCGTGCGGCCAGGCTCACCATCAGGACGAGGCCGATGAGGACCAGGGAAGCCGCCCACGCCTGGCGATGCCAGTCGTCGTAGGGCGAGATGGCGTACTGGTAGATGAGGAGGGGAAGGGCCGAGATGGGCTCATTCAACCGGGTCTCCCAGAAGGGATTGCCGAAGGCGGTGAAGAGGAGAGGCGCCGTCTCTCCGGCAATCCGTGCCAATGCCACCAGGATCCCGGTGAGAATCCCGCTCCGGGCGGCGGGAAGGACGATTCCCAGCGTCGTCCGCCACCGTGTGAGCCCCAGGGCCACACCTCCCTCCTTCAGCTCCTTCGGGACCAGGCGGACGATTTCCTCCGTCGTCCGGGTCACCATGGGGATGAGCATGACCGCCAGCGCAATCGATCCTGCCAGGAGGGAGAACCGGCCCATGGCCAGCACCACCCAGGCCCACACGAAGATTCCGGTGACGATGGAGGGGATGCCGTTCATGACGTCGGCCACGAAACGAACGGTGTTGGCCATGGGGCTCCTGCTGGCCTCCGCCAGGTACACCCCGGCACCCACCCCGATGGGGATCCCCATGACACCGGCGTAGAAGACCAGGAGAAAGGTCCCCAGGATGGCGTTGGCCATCCCCCCGCCAGTCTCTCCCACCGGTGCCGGGAGCTGGGTGAAGAAATCCAGGTTCAGCGCCCCGGCGCCAGCGGAGAGGAGGTGGTAGAAGATGAGAAGGAGGGGGATCACCACCAGGAACGCCGACACGCCCGTGAGGGTGAGCATGACGACGTTCACCAGCTTCCGTCGGGAACGCGATGGGGCGGAACGCGACGAGGCAACGGCCATCATCGACCTCCCCGCTGGGCCACGCGCCACACCAGGATCTGGGCGAAGGCGTTCACCACGATGGTGATCCCGAAGAGAAGGAGGGCGATCTCCATGAGGGCCGACAGGTAGAGCTCCCCGGTGGCCTCGGCGAACTCATTGGCGAGTACCGAGGCCATGGTGTATCCCGGGGCAAAGAGGGAGGCGGCGATGTCGGGCCGGTTCCCGATGACCATGGTGATGGCCATGGTCTCTCCCAGCGCCCGTCCCAGCCCCAGGATCGCCCCCCCGATGATCCCCGGAAGGGCGTAGGGAAGGGCCACCTGCCAGGTCATCTCCCACCGGGTGGCCCCCAGCGCCAACGCCGCCTCCCGCTGCTCCCGGGGAACGGCGGTGAGGACCTCCCGGGTCACGGCCGAGATGAAGGGGATGATCATGATGGAGAGGATCACCGCACCGGAGAGCATGCTGAATCCGTAGGCGGGCCCCTCGAAGAAGGGGATGGTGTCGCCGAACCTCCGGGAGAGGGGCTCCTGGACGGTGAAGCGGAGCCAGGGCACCAGGACGAAGATCCCCCAAAGGCCGTAGACCACCGACGGGATGGCCGCCAGCAGTTCGGTGGCGAAGCCGATGGGGCCCGCCAGCCATCGGGGCGCCAACTCGGTGAGGAAGATGGCCAGTCCCACCGAGAGGGGGACGGCGATGACCAGGGCCAGGAGTGAAGAGAGGACCGTCCCGTAGATGAAGGGAAGGGCGCCGAACTCCCTCAGGACCGGGTTCCACTCCGAACTGGTGATGAACCCCAACCCGAAGGTCTGGATGGCCGGCCAGGCCGACTGTCCGATCCGCAGGACGATGAAGAAGAAGAGAACGGGGATGGTGAGTCCCAACGCCCGCAACAGGAGGGCGTAGATCTGGTCCGGGACGTTCCCCCTTTGTCGGGAGGGGAGGATCCGGTCCAGGAAGCTACTCCGGGCCCCCTCAACGGAGTCGGGCATCGGCCTCTCCCCGGAAGTCCCGCTCAGGATCGAAGATGGGGCGCCGGGCCGAGCCGCAGGTAACGGACTTCAAGGTCTCGAGAGCCAGCACCCGCACCCCCATCGTGAGAGGAGCGTAATTGAGGTCCACCACGTGGCTCTCCCCCTCCAGCAGAGCCCAGCGGATGAGTTCCAGGATGGCCTCGCCCCGGCCGCAGTCGGAAAAATGGGGTGAGATCAGGAGGTAGGTCCAGGCGGAGATGGGATAGCCCCCCTGGGCGTCGGTATCCACGATGGAGAGTCGGAAGTCCCCGTCCACCACCCGCTCCTCGAGACCGGCGGCGGCTCGGGTCACCGCGTCGATGCTGGGGGACACGAACTCGCCGTGGCGGTTCTGGACCGAAGCCATGGGCAGATTGTTCTGCCGGGCGAAGACCTGCTCGACGTAGCCGATGGCGCCAGGGGACTGGCGAACCTGACCGGTGACCCCCTCGTTTCCACGGGCCCCCAGACCCGTGGGCCAGCGAACCGCATTCCCGCGCCCCACCCGGGTCCGCCAGGCGGGGCTGACCTCGTGGAGGTAGTCGGTGAAGACGTAGGTCGTCCCGGAACCGTCGGAGCGATGGGCGGGGATGATGTCCCGGTCGGGAAACTCCACCCCGGGATTCAGCGCCAGGATCCGGGGGTCACGCCAGCGGCGGATCTCTCCCAGGAAGATTCCGGCGATGACCTCTCCGTCCAGGATCAGGGGAGCTGCCAGTCCGGGGAGGTTGTAGGTCAGGACCACGGCCCCCAGGACCGTGGGGATGCTGAGGGTCCCCGGGATCCGATCCAGGTCCTCCTGGGTGAGGGGAGCGTCGGTGGCACCGAAATCCACCGTCCCCTCGATCATCTGCCGGATTCCTCCGCCGGAGCCGATGGACTGGTAGTTGATCCGGACCGAAGGATTCTCCCTGCTGTAGACGGAGAACCATCGTGAGTAGATGGGGAAGGGGAAGGTCGCCCCGGCCCCGGTGATGGTCAGGACACCGGAACGGGGAACAAAGTCCTCGCCGTCGTCCTGGCTCCCGCCGGTATCGAAATTCCAGCATCCCGCGTTGGCGGGCGCCACCAGGAGCACCGCCAGGAACATCCACAGGAGACCGTTGCCGGGGGGAAGCCTCCGCCCCCTGGGCTTGAAGTCCACGCGCACTCCGGATTCCCCTCCCAAGCTCCAAATCCCCCTGGGCGTCTGATGGGAACGGGTCGGGAAAAGGGGACCCGTCACTCTGCCGAAGGGAACGTATCAGCCCAGGGTAACAGGAGTGTAACAGAAAGTTGGAGGGAACTGTCACAGGGAGTTCGCGGAACCGGATGGGTCCGGCCCTGCTGAGTCCTCAGGCCGCCTCGCCCAGATTCCTCCGGATAAGGGCCTCGGGGTCGGGGTCCCGCCCCATGAAGCGCCGAAAGAGGATCTCCGGGTCCTCGCTGTCGCCCTGGGAGAGAATGGCTTCCAGATAGGACCGTCCCGTCTCCCGGTTGAAGATCCCCTCCTCGCGGAACCGGCTGAAGAGGTCCGCCTCCAGCACCTCGGACCAGAGGTATGCGTAGTAGGACGCAGCGTATCCCCCCGGGAAGAGGTGAAGGAAGGAGTTGAGGGGATGCGCGGCGGCAAATTCCCGATCCGGCGAGAGGGGGAGCAGCTTCTCCGTCACCCACTCTCCGGCATCGCCGTCCCGGCTAGGATCGAAGTCGGTATGAAGCGCCAGATCCAGGGTACCCAGCCCCAGTTGGCGCATCTGCCGCCACCCGCCCATGAAGCGCCGGGCCCGGATCATCCGCCGGAAGAGATCCTCGGGGAGCCGCTCTCCGGTTTCCCACTGGGCGGCGAAGAGATCCAGGGCTTCCCTTTCCCAGGCCCAGTTCTCCAGGAGCTGGCTCGGCAGCTCCACCCAGTCCCAGGCCACGTTGACTCCCCCCCGACCTTCGATGGCGACTCGAGAGGTAAGGTGGTGGAGGAGGTGGCCGAATTCATGGAAAAGGGTCTCCACATCCCGGTGGCCCAGGAGCGCAGGGCGGTTCTCCCCTGGAGGGGGGAAGTTGGCCGCGATGCTTCCCAGATGGGGAGCGAATCCACCGTTCTTCCCGGGCCCCCCATAAGCGAAGTCGTTCATCCAGGCTCCCTGGCGCTTCTCCGGACGGGGGAAGAAGTCGGCGTAGAACCCGCCCAGGAGGGTCCCAGCCTCGTCGGTGATCTCGTAATAGCGCACATCGGGGTGCCAGACCTCCTGGATCTCCCGCGCTTCCACCCGAAGCCCAAAGAGACGTTCGGTGAGTTCGAAGAGGCCCTTCACCACCCGCTCCAGGGGGAAGTAGGGGCGGAGTTCCTCTTCGTCCAGGTCGAAGCGTGCCTTCCGCAGGCGCTCCATGAGCCACGATACGTCCCAGGGCCGGAGATCCGGGAGGCCCTCCGTCGTGGCGTGGTCCCGGAGAGCTTCCAGATCCTTTTCCCAGTGGGGGTGGGTCCGCTCCACCATCTCCGACACGAATTCCCGGGCCCGGGCGCCGCTCCGGGCCATCTGCTCCTCCAGGCGGTAGTCGGGAAAGTCCGGGAACCCAAGGAGGTGGGCCTTCTCGGTGCGAAGCTCCAGGATGCGGGGGATGAGGGGGCGGTTGTCCCAGGGCTCGGCGGATCCGCGGCCCAGGAAGGCCTGATGGATCTCCCGTCGGAGGGCACGGTCCGAGGCGTGCTTCATCACCGCCTCGAAGGAGGGGTGGTCCAGGGTGAGGATCCACCCCTCCCGATCCGACGCCTCCGCCTTCCGACGGAACCGGGTCACGGCGTCGGCGGGGATTCCATCGAGCCGGACTTCGTCGGTGACGTGGAACTCGAAGCCGGCGGTGGCGTCCAGCACGTTCTCCGAGAACTTCTGCCCCAGCCGGGAAAGCTCCACGTCAATGGCCTCCAGCCGGGCACGGTCCGCTTCGGGGAGGTCCGCTCCGGAGCGCTGGAAGTCCCGGACCGTCTTGTCCAGGTGTCGGCGCCGAAGGGGGTCCAGCTTCTGGGCCTCGTCGCCGGCCGCGTAGGCCTTGAGCCGATTCCAGATCCCCTCGTGGAGATAGAGGCGTGACCAGAAGACGGAGACCTCCGGAAGGACCTCGTTCCAGGCCTCCCGGAGTTCCGGGGTCTCGGCCACCGCCAGGAGGTGGTGGATCGGGGTGGTCCCCCGCCGCACGGCCTCCGTGATGGCGTCGAACCGCTCCACCGTGTCCTCCCATGTTCCCCCGTCCCCGGCCTCCGCCAGCGCCTGGATCCGTGTTTCCGCCTGCTGGAGCAGGGCCCGGACCCCCGGCACCACGTGGGTCGCCTCGATTCGGTGGAAGGGAATCCGGAAGCCCCGGTCCAGGAGGGGATTGGCGGGGGCGGAAGGGGTGAGGGTGCCGGTGGAGGTTTCGGTCATGGAGGGCGTATCCGTCATGGAGGTTAGAGGGAGGGGACGGGGCAGGGACTCAGCCGCCGAACCGCTCCTGACCCGGTTGGCACTCGGGCCACGTCATTCGCTCCCCGGTCTGGGGACTCACCGGCAGGACCCTTCGTTCTCGGGAGACCGGCTCCGGGTCCTCCGAGGCCAGGTACGCCAGGGAGGCTACCAGGACCGCGTTGTTCCGGACCTCTTCGAAGACCACCTTGTCGAAGGTGTCCCGGTTGGTGTGCCAGGTGTGGGTGAAGTAGCTCCAGGGGTGGGCGCCCAGGCTGAAGGCGGGGGCGCCGGCGCAGATGAAGGAGGCGTGGTCCGTTCCTCCGCTGCTGGGGATCCCCGGGAGCTGGAGGTTGATGTGGCGGGTTACCTCGTCGGGGATCTGGGAGAGCCACCGGCCCCAGTGCTCCCCCGCCTCCAGCAGCCCCTGGGTGGAGATGTTCATGACCCGTCCCGTCCCGTTGTCCTGATTGAAGAGGGCCTGGAGGTTCTCGGTGATCTCCGGGTGCATGGCGGCGAATCTCCGGGACCCGTTCAGTCCCTGCTCCTCGCCTCCCCAGAGGCCCACCATGATGGTGCGCCGCGGGTTCGGGTACACTTCGGAGAGGATCCGCATGGTCTCGAGCATGAGGATGGAGCCGGTTCCGTTGTCGGTGGCGCCCGACGCCCCGTCCCAGGAGTCGAAGTGGGCGGAGAGAAGGACATACTCGTCGGGGAGCTCAGTGCCGCGGATGACCCCGATGGTGTTGTAGACCGGGACCTCCCCCAGCGCCTGGGCAGATGCGTTCACCCTGAGCCGAGGCCCCATCCCGTTCTCCGCCAGGCGGGAGACCAGGCCGTAGTCCTCGCAGGAGAGCTCCAGGGTGGGGGTGCGTTCCGTGTTGGTCCCGAAGATCCGCTGGATCCCGATGTCGCCGGGCCAGAGCGACTGGAGGATCCCGGCGGCTCCCGCCTCCTCCAGCATGAGACGGAACTCGTTGGCGTTGGCCGGAAGTCGCTCCTGGAATGCCTCGGCGGCCTCCTGTCGGGCGGTCTGCATCCGCTCCAGCGCCCCTTCGGTGCCGAAGTTGGCGTAGTGGCTGTCCGGGCGGCAGGTGGGTTGGGGAAAGGAGATGGCCACGAAGGCTCCAGGGACCTCGTTGGCCATCCAGGCATCCAGCTCCGCCCGGGTGCTCCACTCCGGGATCGTCACCACCGGGCCCTCCACGGGACCGTCGGTGGCCGGGCTCCAGGCGGACATCATCCCCTCCAGGGTCCGGACCCTGGGCTCGATGAGGTCGATATGGGTCGTGCCCCGATCCCACCCCCGCCAGGTGCCGTAGCTCTCGTTCCTGGCCTCGATCCCCCAGGATCCCAGGGTCTGGACCGCCCAGTCATGCCCGCGGTCGATCCCCGGCGACCCGGTGAGACGGGGCCCGATGGAGTCCAGCAACTGAAGTCCCATCCGTTCCAGGTGGGAGTTCTCCATGGCCTCGGTCCAGATCCGCTCCAGGACCGGATCGTCGGAGGGGTGGGACTGGGCGTTCGCTGATGCGCCCGGGGCCAGGAGCGCGCCGGCGAGGAAGGCGGTGGTCAGGGAACGCTGGAGCACGGAGAGAAGTGGGACTCTGGACATGGACGGCAGGGGGTCGAGAGACAGGCGCGCAGTCGCGCCGGGGGTCAATCCGGAAACCGATGGGCGAAGGCGCTTCGGGCCTTGGCCACCTTGGGGGCCACCACGGCCTGACAGTAGCCCGTGTGGGGATTCCGGGCAAAATAATCCTGGTGCTCGGGTTCCGCAGCATAAAACGTCTCCAGCGGCTCCACCTGGGTCACCAGGGGCGCCCCCCACATCTCCTCGCCGGCGACCCATTCCATGACCTCCCGGGCCGTGGCCGCCTGCTCCGGGGAGTGGTGGAGGATGATGGAGCGGTACTGGGTTCCCACGTCATTCCCCTGTCGGTCCCGGGTGGTGGGGTCATGGATGGTGAAGAAGATCTGGAGGATCTCCCGGAAGGAGATCTCTTCGGGGTCGAAGGCGACCTGCACCACCTCGGCGTGCCCCGTGGTCCCAGTGCAGACCTGCCGATAGGTCGGGTCCGGCTGGTGCCCCGCAGCGTAGCCGCAGGTCACGTCCCGGATGCCCTGCATTCGGCGGTAGACGGCGTCCAGGCACCAGAAGCAGCCTCCCCCCAGGGTGGCGATCTCGGTGGCATCGCCCTTGGCGGCATGGCCGTCGGGGGTGGGCTCAGGAGTTGGATCCACCGTTTCGGTGGTGGGTTCGGGGTGGAACTCGTCGTCCGGGCGCATGATGGGCGATTCCTGGGGTGTGGGGGCTGGAAGGATGTTGGAAAAGCAGCGGGGCCAGCGGGCAGGGCAGTGGACAGGGGCCCTTCCAGATAGCCGGACAGAGGGGGACTCGGTATGGGCCTCAGGCCCGCACCAGCCGCACCCGACCCTTCCCGTAGAGCGCTCGAAGTCCGGAGATGGCCTCATCCACCGGATCGACCCGGATGGAGCGGGAGCGGAGGCGCGGGGCGGACCCGTTTCCGTTCCCCAGCCGGAGCTCCACCGGGGCCCGTCCCGGGTGGGCCCGAAGGACCTGGCGGGTCCGACTCAGGAGATCACCCGTCACTTCCTGCCCAGGTTCCACCTCGATGGCCACGGCCAGGCGCCCGCTCCGGCGAACCGTCTCCAGGAGCTCGGCTCCATCCAGGAAGAGCGGGGGGTCCTCTTCGTCCCGTTCCCGATTGGAGATCTTCCCCCGGAGGAGGACCACCGCGTCCTGCTGGAGGATATCCCGGGCCTCCAGCCAGGTCTCCCGAAAGGCCAGTACGGTGGCGGTACCGTAGTAGTCCTCCACCGTGACCCGCCCCCACTCCGCGCCATCCTTCCGGGAGATCTGCCGCGCCACCTTGGTGACCACGCAGGCCAGCTCCACCTCCTCGCCGGCGAAGTCCTTCAGGTTTCCGGCATTGGCGGTCCCGAAGGCCCGGGCCAGATCACGGTACCGGTCCATGGGGTGGCCGGAGATGAAGAAGCCCAGCGCCTCCTTTTCCCGGGCCAGCCGGTCCTGTTCCTCCCATTCGGGGAGGGTGGGGAGCTGGGGCCGGGGTCGCTCCACCTCGGCCGAACCCCCGTCGAAGAGGGAGGCCTGTCCTGCGGCGGCCTCCGCCTCCCGGGCCTGCACCTCGCTGTAGGCGGCGTCCAGCCCGGCCAGGAGCTGGGCCCGGTGCCCGAAGGCATCCAGGGCCCCGGCGGCGATGAGGGCTTCGCAGGCCCGCTTGTTCAGGGCCCGCAGGTCGATGCGCTCCAGGAATTCGAAGAGGGAGGAGAAGGGCCCTCCCTCCTCCCGGGCCCGAAGAATGGACTGGACCGCGCCTGATCCCACGCCCCGTACCGCGCCCAGCCCGAATCGGACCCGTTCGCCGTCGGTGGAGGTGAACTTCCACCCCGATTCGTTCACGTCGGGAGGGAGGACCTCCACCCCGTCCTCCACCTTGGGGATGTGACGGGAAAGGTCCCGGCACTCGGCGATGTACTTCACCACGTTGTCCGTCTTGTCCAGGACCGAGGACAGGAGGGCCGCCATGAATTCCGCCGGATAGTGGGCCTTCAGCCAGGCGGTGTGGTAGGAGAGAAGGGAGTAGGCCGCCGAGTGGGACTTGTTGAAGCCGTAGCGACCGAAGGTCTCGATCTGGTCGGCCAGCTCCTCGGCGAGGCGCTTGTCCGTTCCCCGCTCCACGGCCCTGGAGATGAACCGCCCCAGCTCCTTCTTGATGAGGGCGGCGTCCTTCTTTCCCACCGCCTTGCGCAGGACGTCCGCTTCGGCCAGGGAGAAGCCGGCCAGGAGATTGGCGATGCGCATCACCTGCTCCTGGTAGACGATGACGCCGTAGGTGGGCTCCAGCGTCCGCTCCAGGGCGGGGTGGGGGAAGGTGACCTTCTCCTTTCCCAGCTTCCGGCGGATGTAGACGTCGGTCATTCCCGAGTCCAGGGGGCCCGGGCGGATGAGGGCGTTGGTGGCCACCAGGTCGTCGAACCGGTCGCACCGCATGGCCCGGAGCTTCTCCATGGCCAGGTTGGACTCGAACTGGAAGACGCCGGAGGTCCCGCCCCGGGCCAGCATCCGGTAGACCTCGGGGTCGTCCAGGGGGACGTCGTCCATGCTCTCCCAAACGTCCCCTGACTCGGGGTGACGGAGCGCCCCCACCCGGGTCCGGACCATCTCCACCGCATCCTGGATGACGGTGAGGGTCTTGAGGCCCAGGAAGTCCATCTTGAGCATCCCGGCGTCT
>REED01000076.1 GCA_007695225.1 Gemmatimonadales bacterium | reverse complement strand
GTCTCCCAGGGCCCCCCGCTCCATGGCCTGTCCCTTCGCCCGGTCTAGAAGGGTGTTGAAGAAGTACAGGGACCACCGAGAAGGGGTCTTGCGGTCCTGGGCAAGGCGGGTCGCTGAAAGCGATGCGGTAGCATCGGTGAAGCGGCCCAACGAAGATCCAGGGCCGCAACCCCCCTTCTCCCTTCGGGTTGGGGCGGCAGGGAGCCCCCTCGGTCGTTGGCTCCCCTCGACGTAGCTCTCGCTATGCCTGCGGGTCGCCGCCTACGATTAGGGCTCCCTGGCGCTCCCAACGGTGGCGCCCTGTACTTCTTCAACAGCCTTCTAGGAACTCCGGCATTCCCCACCCCAATGGCGAAGCGATGTCGGGGCGAAACGGGATCGTGTCCGCACTCCGTATAGGGTTTGTGGAGGTTTCGGGGAGATTTACCCGCAAAACCCCGTACAAGAACCTTGCTCACGATAGGCCCATCCCCTATATTGACTGCGTTGCAATCAGGGTTACCCTCCCTTCCGGGATACGGCGAGGAGATGAGCCAGGCCGATCCGGCTTTCTGACTCGTTTCCACTCCACCCCCGGGGGGTCACCTCGAATCAGGGATGGGACAGGGTCATGGCGAATACGGCCAGGAAGCATCAGCAGCAATCCTCGAACTCCGCCACCCTTTCTGGACTAAGCGACGAAGAGCTGGTCACCGCTCACCTCGACGGCCGCCCCGGCGCCTTCCAGGAGCTTTTCGATCGATATAGAGACCGTTTGGTGCATTTCATCACCCGAAAAACCGGAGATCCGGATCGGGCCCAGGACCTCGTCCAGGAGGCGTTCATCCGAGTCACCCGGCACCTCCACCGGTTCGATACGGACAAGAAGTTCTCTACCTGGGTATACACGATCGCGAGCAACCTCTCGAAGAACGAGCTACGGAACCGCTCGAGGAGTCCGCTGGTCCTCTTTCAGAAGCTCACCTCGAACTGGGATGACGATCATCGGCCCCTCCAGTTCGAGGATCTCACGATGCGCCCCGACGATCTCTATCGCAAGCGCTTTCTCCAGCGCCTTGTGGAGGACACGGTGGAAGAGCTTCCGGAGCACCACCGACTGGTCTTCCGGTTGCGGGAGCTGGACGGAAAGAGCTACGAGGAGATTGCGGAGATCACCGGCGTGAACCTGGGGACGGTGAAGAGTCGGCTGCACCGAGCCAGGAACTCTTTCGCCCAGCGGATCGAGCACCTTCTGAACTGAGGCCGGGGTGGAAGGTCTCTCTCCGGGCATCTAGATTCGAGCGGCGGGCCCTTCTGGTCCGCCGCTCGTTCCTTTTCCGGCAACACCGGAGCCCCAGGCCATGTTCGAATCCCTCCGTCAGGCCTTTCGAGAAGCGGTGGAGAACTTCCACACCGAACTGAACCGGGACGCCATCCCCGAGGCCACGGATCGCCTCCTCCGGGCCATGTCCACCGAGGTCGTGGATGCCCACCGGCGGCTGGACGAGCTCCGGTCGGAGATCGGGGAGGTCCGGAGTGAGGCGAGGCGAGAGGAAGAGCTGGCCCGTACCTGTGTCCGCCGGGAGGAAATGGCCCGGAGAATCGGCGATTCGGAGACCCAGGAGGTGGCCCGTCAGTTCGCCCTTCGTCATCTCCGCCGCAAGGCAGTCCTGGACGAGAAGGCGTTGGTCCTGGAGCGTGAGGTCCAAGATCGGGGGGAGGAGCTGGAGGACATGATGACCCAGCTCAAGGAGGCCCGTGTCCGCCAGGAAGGCATGTCGGCTGCGGCGGGTAGGACGGGGGCACGGGAGAGGATCCGGGCAGCCGATGACCTATTCGCCCAGTTGAATCGTATGGAAGAGAAGATCCAGGACATGGAGTCCCAGGCCGAGGCGGCGGAGGTCATGACCGAGTTGGGACTCGACGAGCACCCGGACCCCCCACCCGATGCCCGGGGACCCTCCGGTTCCATGTCGGACCGCACGGGGACGTCCGGGGCCGAGCGCCGGGGCGCGCCCCCCCCCTCGGAGGCGGATTTGGATGCCCGCCTCGCCGAACTGAAGCGGCGCATGGCCCTGGAGTAGGAGAGGGTCAGGCCCGGTTCCTCTTTCGGGGTGGCCGGAGTCGACCTCCGTGGATAGATTTCCGGACCTTAAGAGCCTGTCCTTGTGATCGGGCGGGGCCCCACGCCGCTCCGAATGCGGCCCGCCCATCCTCGGACAGGCTCTCGAACGGGTCGTTTACATCGTTTCGCAATCCTCGACTTTGGCCGGATCGGGCAGGAGTTCTATGGAGAACTGGATCGGTATCGGGATCTGGATCGTATTGGGGGCCCTGGTGGGCCTCTCCATGAAGGTGCTGATAAAGCAGTCCGGCGAGCGCCCGGGACACGCCACCCTCCTGGCTGTCTTCGGCGCCTTCGGAGCGGTGATCGGAGGAATGCTGGGCGTGGGCCTCTTCCACTTCCTCGACCCCCGGGCCCTGAGCATCGGTGGGTTTGCCGGAGCCATCTTTCTCAGTGCGCTCCTCTCCGGCATCTACCGCTGGGGAATACGCACCATGGCCTGAGAAGGAGCAGACGAGGAACTCGGGGGCCCGTTGGGATCGCCATACGCTCAGGTCGATGGCGGCCTGCCGACGGGATGCTATGTGCAGCGGGCAGGAGCGCCAATGACGGAGGGCAGCCACTCGCGCTGTTGCTACCGTCGCCGTGGCTCCTACGCTGTACAAACGCTTGACCCCTGCGTGGGGCCCTGAATTTCCTTCTGTCCACTTTCCGAGGGCCTTCCCCAGATGTCCCATCCTTCCCTCTCCCCGCTCCTCCCCCGCCTCCGGGAGGAGCTTTTCGAGTTTCTCCGCATCCCGTCCATCAGCGCCCGTAGGGAGCACAAGGACGACACACGGGCGGCAGCGGTATGGCTCAGGGACCGCCTGGAGCGGGCCGGAATGGCGGCAGAAATCCTGGAAACCCCTGGGCACCCGGTGGTCCTGGGGGAATGGCAAGAGGCCGGCCCCGAGGCTCCCACCCTTCTCATCTACGGGCACTACGATGTCCAGCCTGCCGAGCCACTGGAACTCTGGACCGCCCCTCCCTTCGAGCCCTCGGTTCGGGACGGTCGGATCTACGCCCGCGGGGTGGCCGACGACAAGGGACAGGTCTTCCTCCACGTGGCTGCCCTTGAGATCCTACTTTCCCAGGGTCCCCTCCCGGTGAACGTGATCTTCCTGGCCGAAGGAGAGGAAGAGATCGGGTCTCCCCATCTGCTTCCCTTCGTGGAGCGCCATCGGGAACGTCTGGCGGCCGACGCCGTGATCATTTCCGACTCCGCCATGTTTGCCGAGGGGCTTCCCTCCCTCCTTTTCTCCCTTCGGGGGCTGGCCTACACCGAGATCCGGGTTCGGGGACCCCGTTCGGACCTGCATTCCGGGGCCTACGGGGGAGCGGTTCCCAACCCGGCCACCGAGTTGGCTCGGATCCTGGCCTCCCTGCACGACGCAGGGGGACGCATCCAGATCCCCGGCTTCTATGACGACGTGGTGGAATGGGATGAGGAGACGCTGGAGGGGATCCGAACCCTTCCGTTTTCACCGGAGGCATTCCGGGAGGGGGTCGGGGCTCCCGGTCTCCACGGCGAGACCGGGTGGACCCCCCTGGAGCAACTCTGGGTCCGCCCCACCTGCGAGGTGAACGGACTCCTCTCGGGCTACACCGGAGAGGGGGCGAAGACGGTCCTTCCTTCAGAGGCCATGGCCAAGGTGAGCTTTCGCCTGGTGCCGGACCAGGATCCGAAGCGGGTGGTGGCCCTCCTCCGGGATCATGTGGCCCAGGTGGCCTCCCCCCACGTATCCGTGGAAGTGGAGGAGCTTCACAGCGGACATCCCTGGCGGGCCCGCCCCGGTGGGCCCTTCTTCGAAGCAGCCCGGGAGGCCCTCGAAGCCACCTTCGGCGTGGAGCCCGTCCTCACCGGCGAGGGGGGGTCCATCCCCATCGTCCCGGAGTTCGAGCGGATCCTGGGCGCACCCGCTGTCCTGCTGGGGTTTGCCCTCCCAGGCTCCAATATGCACGCTCCGGACGAGTGGTTCCCCGAGGCCCATCTGGAGAAGGGGATCCAGACACTGCTCTCCTTCTACACCTCTCTGAGGTCCTGACCCGCAAGTCCTGACCCGCAAGTCCTGACCCGCAAGTACCGACCGGCAAGTACTGACCGGCAAGTGCGATCCGGCGGGTCCGGACGGACAAGCCTCACTCCCCGGCGCCGGATCCCTCCCCCACCATGGCCGCCGCCCGGAGAAGGGCCCGGGCCTTGTTCAGCGTCTCCTCGTATTCCCGCTCAGGATCCGAGTCCGCCACGATCCCCGCGCCAGCCTGCACATAGGCCCTTCCACCGGCTACCAGGACGGTACGGATGGCGATGGCGGTATCCATGGTCGTCCCCCCATACCCCAGGTAGCCCACCGCCCCGGCATAGGGGCCCCGCCGCACCGGTTCCAGCTCATCGATGATCTCCATGGCCCTGATCTTGGGGGCGCCGGACACGGTCCCAGCTGGGAAAGACGCCCGCAGGACATCCATGGCGGACAGCCCCTCCCGGAGTTCCCCCTCCACCTGGGAGACCAGATGCATGACGTGGGAATAGCGTTCCACCACCATGAGGTCGGGCACGGTGACCGTTCCGTAGCGGGCCACCCTTCCCACGTCATTGCGCCCCAGGTCCACCAGCATCCGGTGTTCGGCCAACTCCTTCTCGTCCGCCTTCAGGTCCTCCTCCAACTCCCGGTCCTGTGCGGGCGTAGAACCCCGGGGACGGGTCCCGGCGATGGGACGGACGGTGACCCGCCCCTCTTCCACTCGGGTGAGGACCTCGGGAGAGGATCCCACGAGGGTCACCCCATCCATCTCCAGGAAATAGAGGTAGGGGGAAGGATTCAGGGTCCGGAGCGCCCGGTATAGATCGAAAGGGCGAGCCCGCAGTGCCATCTCGAGGCGCTGGCTCAAAACCACCTGGAAGGCATCTCCCGCCAGGATATATTGCCGAACCCGCTCCACCGCTGCCTCGAAGTCGACCTGGGCAAAGGTGCTACTGAAGGGAGGATCCCCCTCGGGCTCGGCTGTCAACGTCAGGGGAAGCGGGGGCGACTCATCCCGGAGGCGGGCCACCATCTGCTGGATTCGGCTCTTCGCATCCTCGTAGCGGAGATCGAGAGCCTCGTCGTCGAGCTCGGGCGAGACGGGAACGGCGGCGATGGCCATGGCCCGCCCCCGCAGGTTGTCGATGGCCAGCACCACATCGGTGAAGACCACCACCGCGTCTGGGAGCCCCAGGTCGTCCCCGGGAGGATGGGGGAGTCGCTCTACCTGGCGCACCACGTCGTATCCGAAGTACCCTACCGCTCCTCCCCAGAAACGGGGAAGTCCGGGGATTTCCGCCGGTGTGCGCTCTCGGAGCCGGCGATCCAGGTCCGCCAGGGGGTCATCGGTCTCCACCGGAATCCACCCCGCTTTCGGCGTCCACCAAGAGACCCGACCGTCATCCAGGCGCCACGCCGCGGCCGGATCGGTTCCCAGGAAGGTGTACCGGGCCCAGGTTTCACCTCCGACCACCGACTCGAGGAGGAAACCGAAGGGGGGCCGGGCCAGCTTGTGGTAAGCGGTGACAGCCGTGTCCAGGTCAAATAGGAACTCGCCGCACACCGGGACCACCCGGGATTCCCGGGCCAGCTCCCGGAACCGGGAAGGGGAAGGTTGAAACTCCATGGAGGATCTGCGCAGATGGCGAAGGAGAAAGGGAATGATGGCAGGAGTGAAGGCGTCGCAATGTCCGCCGCCGGAGAGGGGAAGTCAACGCAGGCCTCCTCCCGCCCCGGGGACGTGCTCCCGGTGGTGGCCGTGGATACGGGGGGAACCTTCACGGACCTCCTCCTCCTCCGGGATGGCGTCCTCACCGCCCTGAAGCTCCCTTCCACCCCGGACGATCCCTCCGCCAGCGTCCTGGAGGGGATCCGTCGCTTCCTTGGGCCCAGGGAGACCCGGCCCCCCTTCCTCCTCATCCATGGTTCCACCGTGGCCACCAACGCGGTCCTGGAACGGAAGGGGGCTCGGGTGATGCTGGTGACGAACGAGGGCTTCGAGGACGTCGTGGAGATCGGGCGCCAGGACCGGCCGCAGCTCTACGCCCTGGTGGGGCACCGCGCCCCTCCGCCGGTGACTCGGGAGGACCGGGTGGGGCTCCGAGGGCGCCTGGGACCCGACGGGGAGGAGATCGTGCCCCTGGACCCCGAGGAGCTTCGAGGGCTCCCCCTACGTCTGGCCGACGCGGAAGCGGTGGCCGTGTGCCTTCTCCACAGCTACGCCGACCCCGGCCATGAGGAGGAGGTGGGCCGGGCGCTGGCGGAGCTCAGAGTCCCGGTAGCCCTATCCTCCCGCATCCTCCCGGAGTTCCGGGAGTACGAGCGGACGGCCACCACGGTGGTGAACGCCTACGTGGCCCCGAAAATGGCCCATTACCTCCGGCGACTCGAGGCGGAGTCCGGTGCGGAGGCGGTCCGGATCATGGGCTCGGCAGGAGGAGCCCTGCCCCTCCGCCTTGCCCTGGAGGAACCGGTCCGCACCGTCCTGTCCGGCCCTGCCGGGGGAGTCATCGGTGCCCTCATCCGGGGTTCCCGCCACCGCCGGTCCCAACTCCTCACCTTCGACATGGGCGGGACCTCCACGGATGTCTCCCTCGTCCCGGGCCGCCTTCTGCATACCCGGGAGGGCCGAATGGGGGGGCTCCCCGTGGCCATCCCCCTGGTGGACATCCACACCGTGGGTGCCGGAGGCGGTTCCATTGCCCGGGTGGACCCGGGAGGGGCCCTCCAGGTGGGTCCCGCCAGCGCCGGCGCCGACCCCGGCCCCATCTGCTATGGACGGGGAGGGCGCGAGGTCACCGTTACCGATGCCCATGTTTGGCTGGGACGCCTCCCCCCCGCCGCGTTCCTGGGCGGCACCCGCGCCCTGGACCGGGAGGCGATACGGGAACCGCTGGCCGCGCTGGCCGACCAGGTGGGCTCCACACCGGACGACGCTGCCGAAGGGATCATCCAGGTGGCCAATGCCACCATGGAGCGGGCCCTCCGGGTGATCTCCGTGGAGCGGGGAGTGGATCCCTCGGATCTCTACCTCATGGCTTTCGGGGGAGCGGCGGGCCTTCACGCCGCAGAGTTGTCGGAGCGGATTGGTGCCCGGGGCGTCCTCCTCCCCCCTGATCCGGGGCTGGCCTCGGCCTGGGGGATGCTGGCGGCGCCGGTGGTCCGGGACCGGACCCGTACCGTCCTGCTCCGCTCCGACGTCATGGAGGACGGCGCCCGCCTGGGTGAGGCCATGGACCGCATGGAGGCGGAGGCCCGAAGGGAGCTGGAGGACGAGGGCTTCCCCCCAGCGATTCTCCAGCGCCGCCGTGAGGTGGATGCCCGCTACCTGGGTCAGAGTTGGGAGCTCACCGTTCCCGAAGAGGGGTGGGAGGAGTCCTTCCATCAGGCCCACGAGGAGCGCTACGGCTATCGACGTTCCACGCAGCCGGTGGAGGCGGTGACCCTCCGGGTCAGGGTGGAGGCTCCTGGAGTGGAGGCCCCGGGAGAGGCGGGGCTCAGGGCGGGGGCGCAGGATGCCGGGCAACGGGGCACGCAGGAGGGAGAGGAAGCGGAAACGGGCCCCTTGAGAGCCCAAGCGTCCGGTACGGCTCCGCCTTCTCGGGAGTCCGCCCAGGCAACCATCCGCATGGGGGGCGAAGTGGTGGCTGCTCACCTCCTCTCCCGGGAGGCGCTTCCCGCTGGCGTCTGGATGTCGGGCCCGGCGGTCCTGGTGGAGTACAGCGCCACCACCTGGTGTCCACCGGGATGGCGCCTCCGGAGCACGGAGGGAGGGATGGTGGAGCTGGAGCCCTCACCCCGCTAGAAGGGTGTTGAGGAAGCACAGGGCGCTCCCAGCGGCTTCCCCACGACTTCTTCAACAGCTTTCCAGGGAGTCCTCGGGGAGGGGGTGCAGATGGATCCATGCCACCCCGCCGGGTGACGCACGGAAACGCAGCCTACCGTCATCATCCCGGAGGAGCTCCACGGTCCCCTGGAAGAGTTCAGGACAGCGAGTGAGGAGGGCCGGAGGGAGCACCACGAGGACGGGCCACGGCAGGGTCGCGTCGGCCATGACCTCCAGCGTCCGCACGGCGCGCAGATCGCCCTCTGCACCCGACAGAGCGGTCATGAGCCCCACCCGATTCCGCCCACCCGGCACGGGTGCGGGTCTCTGAAGTCCGGCGAGGAGAAGCGCGGCGGCAAGGAAGGCGGCCTCACCGGGGCCAGGAAGCGACGCCTCGCCCCCCTCCCGGAGGAGACGGAGACCGGGGTCTCCGGGGGTCATCCCCTGAACCACCTCCGGGTCCACCTCCTGTGTCAGCCCCTGGATCTCCCCTTCCGAGATCCTGCGGAGGAACTCTCCGGCGGCCCGTAGAGAGGTCCGGTCCACCCTGAAGGGAAGAGCGGCTCCCCCCTGCGCGGGGGCTTCCCCCTGGATGCCTGATTCAGGAGCGAGCCCGTGGATCTGCCGGCCCTCTGTACCCTCCCCCTCCTCCCCGCCCTCGGAGAGGGTCTCCACGCGGGCGTGAAGTCGAAGCGTCTGCCGTTCCAGCTCCCGGAGGTCCTCGGGTCGGTTCTCCAACTGCTCCCGCCTCCGCTTCCACCACTTCCCGTCCTGGACCACCGTCTCCCACTCCTCCTGGAGGAGTTGGACCAGATGGGGGTGAGCCTCGGCCAGGGGTCGGGCGCAGGTTGGGCAGGCGGCCTGTGCTCCCTGGGCCTCCAGGGCCGTTAGCCGCCCCCGGAGTTCCCGGGCCCGATCCCGGTAGGTTTGCAGACGCGTATCTGCCTCCTGGCGTTCCCGAGTCCACTCCATGGTCCGGGCCTCCAGATCTCCGGCGGCCTCCACCCAGTCGGCCCGGGCCTCCCGTAGTCGAAAGCGAAGCTTCGGATCCCCGCCCGTCATTCTCTCCTCTCCCCGATTTCCGGCCCCCTCCTCGGAGATGTGTCCAGCCTCCGGACCTCCACCCGGACCTCGGGATCCTTCCTGGGCATCGCCTCCACGCTGACCCTCGTCCTGCAACCTCCGAAGGAGGTGGGACAGGCCGGCGGCATCGTCCAGGAGCTGCACCTGCCCGGGAACCGCCCCTGCCATCCCTGCGGGGATGGCAGCAGGCGCCTCCAGTCGAAGACGTAGGTTCGGCGCTCGGACTCCCGGATCCGGGGGCGCCTCCCCGTTCTGTTCCCTCAGGGCCTCCACCATCCGGGCTCGGTCGGCACCCGCCTCGGCCACCAGGGCCCAGAGACCCGGACCGAGGGTCACCGCGCCCTCTCCACCTCCCTGCCACTGCAATCGGACACCGGTTGCAGCACCTTCCCCGCCGGCCTTCCCAGCTTCGGGCGCTTCCGGTTCCTCGGGCCCCACCCGAACATCGAGATGGGCTGCTCGCCGCTCCACCGCCCGCAGGAGGCCCGGGGGAAGGGCCGCTGCAGGGGCATCCACCGAGCCCTGCAGCCGGATCCGCACGATCTTTCCCTCGATCCCCCCGGGGATTCCTTCCAGGACCTCCCGGAGGCGCCGTCCCCCCACTTCCGGGGCCTGAGGATCCAAACGGACCGGGGCAAGATCCACTACGGGCCGCCCCGGGACCGGATGGAACTCGCCCTCGCCCCGGACCAGGTCAAAGAGTACGAAACCCTTCTCCTCGGTAGCCTCTCTCCATGGATTGCCACCCACCCGGTCCAGGGAACCGGCACTCCAGACGTGCCTCCGCCAGAGACGGTGCCGGTGCCCCCCCCCCAGGGCCACGTAGTCCCATCCCTCCGGGTCGACCTGCGGGAGACGGGAAAGGGATGCGGCGTTCCCCCAGTCCTCCTCCGCCCCCCTCTCCCTTCCCACCGGTGTCCCCCGGAGGAGAAGGATATTCCAACGGGCATCTGGGTCCGGGCGGAGTTCCGGAAAAGGAGGCCGGAGGACGGCGCGGTGCGGAACCAGGAGGGCGTGGAGCCGGTGCTCCTGGAGATGGACGGCCCTTGGGGCCCCTGCCGCCGCCTCCACCCCCGGGAGCGCGTCCACAACCGCCACAGGACCCGGGTCTGCGGGTGTGAAGGGGGTATCCCGCTCCCCGGCGATGGCCAGCACGGTTACCTGTGGGAGAAGGCCGCGGAGGGTTGAGAGTCCCCGGGACAGCGTGAGGAACGCGGTGGACGGTGGGTCCGGATGGTCGAAAAGGTCTCCGGAGAGGAGGACGACCTCGGGCTCATGACGGGCGATCTCCTGAATGGTCCGATGGAAGGTGGTGGCCAGATCCCGCTCCCGCAGGTTCCACCCCCGTTCCCTGCGGGGAAAGGACCGAAATCCCAGGTGGAGGTCGGAGAGGTGGACGAGGCGCACTGGAGTCCTCAGCTCCCCACGGGGACCTGGAGGAATCCCTCCACCGATTCAGGCCAACCGATCCCAGGAGATCTCGCCGCCACCAGAAAGCCCCTGCGGGCCCCTGGCGCCATGGGGAATCGAGGCCATCCCCCGGAGGGCGGGGCGCCTGCCACTTCCTCTCCGCCCCGGGGTCCCAGATAGAGCGCGGCCCGGTCGAAAACCTTCCCCGCCCCATGGAACCGCTCCATGAGACTCTCCGCCCCCTCGCCCTCCTCCAGGGGAAGAACCACGAGAATCCCATTGGGGCTCAGGAGTTCTCGCAGGCGAAGAAACCCCCCGGGAGGGATGCGCGCCGAGGCCCCGGTAGCACCCAGGGCCAGGGCGTCCACCACGATCCAATCCGCGCCCCCCGGCGCGAGCGGGCCGACCCCTCGCTGAAGGAACACTCCCGGGTCCGCGACCAACCGCCGAACTCGGTCCACTTCTCCCCATTCCAGGGCCTGCAGCAACCGCTCCAACCGCTCCGGAGCCTGGTCCACGATGGTGAGTTCTACCCCGCCGGGGGGGGCGGCCAACCGCCCACCCATCATCCCCGCCGCCAGCCCCAATGCCAGGACCCGCCCTGGAGCCGGACCCCAACGGAGGACATCTCCCTCTACCGCTCGCTCCTCCGGGAGCACCGGAGCCCCATCGCTCGTTCGGAGGACCCTGAGCCGTCCATCCTCACGGACCGCCACCCGGATCTGCCGGGACGAGGCCTGGATCCATCGCTCCACTTCCAGCCGTCCGTCCCCCCCTTCCCACCCCGCCAGGGGTTCGACCCGGACTCCATCGTCCAGGGCCAGCCCATGGACCAGCGCGCCGGCAGAAACGGCCAGGAGGCAGATAAGGATGACCGCAGTCGGGGATAGCGTCGGAAAAAGGATGTATGCCAGGACCAATGCGCCTGCGGAGGCACCCGCCAGCGCTGGGAACGCCGGGCCCCGGGCGCCTTCCAGGCCGGAGAGGTGTGCCAGCATGCCCAGCGTCCGGCCGCCGGTATAGGCCGGTAGAGCCCCCAGCACCGCCAGGCCCACGGCCTGTGTGATCCCCAGCGCGCCAAAGCCCCGGAAGATCTCCCAGCCGGCGGCAAAGGCCGCCGCCATGGTGAAGGCCAGGAGGGTGATCAGCCAACGCCGTCGGGCCTCCTCGATCATCCGCTCACCGGTGCCCTGGGGGGGCGGGGCCGCCAACCCTGCGCCCAAGGAAAGGAAGACCACCGCCAGGATCACCGCCAACGCCGGAATGAACCCCGGCCCCCCATACAGGAGGAGGCCCGCCGCCACCTGGCTCGATACAGCCAGGGAAAATCCCAGGAGGGAAGCGGGGGCCACCCCCTTCCAGCTTGAGGCCGTCACGAAGCCAGGGTCCCGAATTTTCCCCGGTAGTAGACCAGGGGATCTGCCCCCCGCTGGATGGGGACCCGTTGCGACTCAGGCCCAGGCCCCGGGTTCGCCTCGTCCTCTGGATCCTCGTCGGTCCCGGCCATCTCCACGGCACCGAAGAGCACTGTATGGTCCCCCGCCTCCACCACCTCCCAGATTCGACAGTCCAGCCAGGCCATGGCTCCATCCAGGATGGGCACCCCCTCCCGGCCCGCCCGGACGGAAAGCTCCTCAAAGCGGGAATCCCGTTGGGCCTTGCCGGCGAAGCGCCGGGCCACATCCTCCTGACCCCTCCCCAACAGGGATACCGCGAAGCGACCTGATTCCAGCAGGGCATCCCGAGAGGACGACGCCCGGTCCACACAGACCAGTACGAGCGGGGGATCCAGGGAAACCGATGTGAGGGAGTTGGCGGTGAACCCCACCCACTCTCCAGAAGTGCGCCGCCCCGTCACCACCGTCACACCTGTGGCGAAGCGACCCATGGCCTCCCGGAGTCGGCCCGGGTCGATCATGGCCGCTCCCCGCTGCTTTGCGTCCCCCATCGGTTCAGGGTAGCTTTCCCCTTCCGGATCCCGGAGAAGGATTCCTCCCCAGCCGGGATGGGCCCCCCGCCCTCCTCTGTACTCCAATACCTTATGCGTTTCAAGGGTTTTTCCCTCTTTGCCGTCTGCGTGATCCTGACGCTCGTCCCCGGGTGCGACAACGTAAGCTGGGGCGGGTTGGACGTCATACTGCGCCCACCTCCCCCGCCCCCCTCCTCGCTCCTCCCGGATACGGAACTGGAATCCGAGGAACGGCCCCCTGAACCCCTTGAGCTGGGACCCCTGGTCTACCTGGTGGACCGGAGCGGAGCCGCCGGCCGATTCCTCCCCGTGGCCGAGTGGCGGAACGGGACCTACGAGGCCCTTCCCGATGTCGGGGAGACCCCTGATCTCCTCCCCCGGTTCCCGTTGCAGCGATGGGAGGAAGGAACGGAATTCGTCCTGATGGATCGGGGAATGCGGGCCGGGACCCTGATCAGTGACGGCTCCGTGGAGGCCGACAGCACCTACTGTGGGATCCGGCCCGCGGGACGGGGCACCGTGGAGCTTCGCCCCGGTGCCGAGGGCGGTCAGGTCTTCTTCGCCGTCCGGAAGGCCGACGTGGAATCCGGCGGCTTCTCCCCCCGCCCCCTTGCCGTGGTGCCCCACCCGGGGGCGGGTACAGCCGCAGTCCGACAGGCTGGAGCTCTCTCTTTGGCCCGCTTCATCATCCCCCGGGCGGATGTCCCCTGGCCCCCGGCCATCCCCGACATCCTCCGGGACACCCGTTCTTTCACCCTCGATGACGGTGGAGAGGCCTTGGCCGCCAGCCTGGTCTTCGGAGATGATCTCTCCGTGGGAACTCCCGCCGTCACCGGCTACGGGCTCTTCGCCCTGGGCCGCAGGGACGGTGACCAGTGGCGGCCTTTCTGGAGTTGGTATCAGACCGCACGTCAGGGGAAGGCATTCCCCCGCCTCCGGGCGGCGGGCCTTCTCCGGGAAGAGGGGGAGCCGGAGCTAATCTTGGAGGTCTTCGGCACCGAGGAACGCTGGCTTGCCATCCTCGGGGAGCGGGAAGGGGAATGGGGGCTCCGGTACCAGGACGCATGTGGCGTCTCACCGGCCACTGGCGCCCTTCGCGGCTGGGACTGATGTGGCCCGCGGTCCGGATGCGGGCCCTCTCCCCCCTCCTTCTCCTCGCCACCCTTCTCCTGCCCCTGCCAGGGTGTGGCGAAGGGGAGCCACCGCCCGCCCCGGCCGTCCCAGAGGAGGACAGCCCATATCCCCTGACCCTGCGGGACGACGCCGGCCAGGAGGTGCTTCTCGAGGAGGAACCCCTCCGCATCATCTCCCTCGTCCCGGCGGCCACCGGGATCTTCCAGGCCCTCGGGGAGGGGAATCGGCTGGTGGGCCGAACCGATTACGACCTGGACCCGGAGCTGTCCCACCTCCCCTCGGTGGGGGGTGGATTGCATCCCTCGGTGGAGCGACTGGTGGGGCTTGCCCCGGACCTGGTCGTTCGCTTCGATGGTGAATCCGACCAGGCCACTCCGGCTGCCCTGGATGCGGCGGGCATCCAGCATATCGCCGTGCGTCCGGATACCATCGGGGATATCCGGCGGATGATCGGGACCCTGGCCCGAATCACCGATGCAACGGAGGAGGGCGAGCGCCTCCTGACACTCATGGATGGGGAACTCGATCGGGTGCGGCGACTGGTGGAAGGGGAGCCACCGGTCCGCGTCGCCTTCATTCTGGGCGGCGACCCCCCGTGGGTGGCCGGACGGGGCACCTTTCTTCATGAACTCATAGAGGTAGCAGGGGGCGAGAACGTGTTCGGCGATGTGGGCCCCCTCTACTCACCGGTGAGCGTAGAGGAGGTGATCTATCGTGCTCCGACCCTCCTCCTGGCTCCCGACGGCGTCGGCATCCCTTCGGGTCTCGCCCACCTGCCCCTTCGACGGGTGCCAACGGACGTCCAGGCACCTGGACATCGGGTAGGGTCCTCCGCCGTGGAGGTGGCCCGGGTGATCCACCCGGAGCGGGGGTGGTGAGAATCCCTGCCAAGGGAATGGCCATCACCCTCCTTGCCTGTGTCCTCCTTGCCGGGATCCTGGGGGTTCGTTTCGGTGCGGTCCACCTGACCTCCCAGGAGATCCTCGCCATTCTGGCCGGGAGAGGGGATGCCTCTGCCCGTTTCATCGTCCTGGAGCTTCGCCTTCCCCGGGTCCTGTTGGGAATGCTGGTCGGCGGTGGACTGGCGCTTGCCGGTGCCGTCCTCCAGGCTCTCCTCCGCAACCCCCTGGCAGAGCCCTACATCCTGGGCATCTCGGGGGGTGCCGCGGCAGGGGTGGTGGCCATCCTTGCCCTGGGCCTCGCCTCCGCCGCCTCATGGTTTCTGCCCAGCGCCGCCTTTGGAGGAGCGTTGCTGGCCATTGCACTGGTCTTCGGGGTAGCCGCCTCCGCCGACCGGCGACTCGATGTCCGGGTGCTCCTCCTGGCCGGCGTGGTGGTGGGTGCCTTCTTCTCGGCGTGCATCGCCCTCATCCTCTCCCTCTCCGACGCCCCCACCGTCCGCACCGCCATACTCTGGATGATGGGGAGCCTGTCCGGCGCCGGATGGCGGACGGTGGCGATTGTGGCGGTCTATACCCTGCCTGCGGCGTTTCTCCTCATGGGACTGGCCCGGGCGCTCAACGTCATGGCCATCGGAGAGGAGACCGCCAGCTACCTGGGCACCGAGGTCGAGCGGACGAAGCGGGTTGCGTATGGCGTGGCCTCCCTTTTGGCGGCCGCCGGAGTGGCCTTCACCGGCGTTATCGGCTTCGTGGGGCTCGTGGTGCCTCATGCCGTCCGACTCCTCACCGGACCGGACCACCGCACCCTCCTTCCCCTTTCCTTCCTTGCCGGCGCAGCGTTTCTCACCATCACGGACCTGGTGGCCCGCACGGCCCTTGCGCCGACCGAGATCCCCATCGGGGTCATCACCGCCTTCATCGGCGTCCCCTTCTTTCTCTTCCTCCTTCGACGGAGCCTGAGGGCATGATCCTGGAGGGAGAGCGGCTCACCGTTCGCTATCCAGGCGCCGAACGGCCTGCCCTCGCGGATGTCTCGGTCCGCGTCCTTCCCGGCACCCTTCACGCCGTGCTGGGACCCAACGGCTCAGGGAAGTCCACTCTCATGAAGGCCCTTATGGGGAATGTTCCCCTGGCAGGCGGAGAGGTGCGACTGGACGGACGACCCCTGGAGGGGTGGGATCGTCGGGAACTCGCCCGGAGCGTGGGGGCGGTGACCCAGACCGAGACGGTGGCCTTTCCCATCACCGTCCGGGAACTGGTGGCCATGGGGCGGTATCCCCATCTGGGCGCGCTTCGCCGCGAGGGCCCTCATGACCGGGCTGCAGTCCGGGCCGCCCTGGAACGCTGCGATGCCATGTCACTCGCACGCCGGGAAGTGGGGACCCTCTCCGGCGGGGAGTTTCAGCGGGTACGCATCGCCAGAGCGCTGGCCCAGGAGCCCAGGGCCCTGGTGCTGGACGAGCCCACCGCCTCCCTGGATATCCGTCACGAGATGGAGATCCTGGGCCTCCTCCGGGATTCGGCGGACCGGGGGATCAGCGTCCTCCTCATCACCCACCACCTGGACCTGGCAGCCCGCTTCTCCGATCGGCTGTTGCTCCTGAACCAGGGGCGGGTGGCGGCGGAGGGAACGGCGGGAGAGGTTCTACAGGAAGGGATCCTGGAGGAGGTCTATCAGTGGCCGGTAGCGGTGCGCATGGACCCGGAGACCGGTACGCCCCGGATCATCCCCGGGAGCCGGAGTCGGGGATGGAAGTCCGGCTCAGACCGGGATCGGTCCCCGGACCCGGATCAATCCCCGGCCTGAAGGTCCAGATAGCTCTGATAGCGGCCCCTGTCGATCTTCCCTTCCTCCACTGCCGCCTGGACGGCGCACTGCGGTTCATGCACGTGGGAGCATCCCCGGAACCGGCACGCCTCCGCCAGGGACTGGAACTCCCGGAAGGCCTCGGGGAGGGCGGCAGGGTCCACGCCCCAGAGGCCCACATCGGAGAACCCGGGAGTGTCTACGACCTTCCCTCCCCCGGGAAGGAGGAGGAGGCGAGCTCCAACCGTGGTGTGCCGTCCAGACTTGAGCCGAGCGGTAACCTCCCCCACCCGGAGCGAGAGCCCCGGTGCCAATGCATTCAGGAGCGACGACTTTCCCACTCCCGAAGGGCCCACCAGGGCATTGATCCCCTGGTGGAGGATCCGGCCGAAGGGCTCCAGCCCCTCTCCCGTCATCACGCTGGTAGGCAGGACGGTGTAGCCGATCCCGCGATAGAGCTCCACCACCTCCGCCAGCGCCCCCGCATCTCCGGCGAGATCCGCCTTGTTCACCACGAGCACCCCTTCCAACCCGCAGGTTTCGGCCAAGGCCAGGAATCGATCCACTTGCTCCCGACGAAGGGGCGGATGATCGGCGGACACCACGACCACGACCCGATCCAGATTCGCGGCCACCACCTTGGGACGGTGCCCTCCGGGTCCCGCCCGGACGAGTTCGGAGCGTCGCTGGAAGACCTCCTCCACCGTCCAGGTGCCATCCTCCCCCTGGCCGACCCGGACCCGGTCGCCGGCCACGACCCGGTCCCCCGTCCGCCGTTCCTGCTTCAGCCGGCCCCGGAGGAAAGCGTCCACCATCCTGCCCGCCCCCGGCTCTTCCCCCGGCTCTTCCCCTGGCACCTCCCCTGGCCTTTCCCCTCGCTCCTCCCCGGGATCGTCGCTCCCCAGCAGGACCCGGTAGACGCCGCCGATGCTTTCCAGGACCACGCCCTCCATGGCCGGGCCTGGGTGGGCTCCCCCTGGATGGGCTCTTCCGGACGCCCTCATCCGCTCCCCCGCGACATAGGATATGAAAACGCTCCGGCCCCCCGCTTCAGCACGAAGCTGGAACGGGGGGCCGGAGCGGAATTGGGAAGACGCAACGGATCAGGCGGCAAAGGACTCCAGCGCGTCGCCCTTCTCCCCCTCCCGGAGTCGCCGTAGGGCCCGGTCCCGGAGCTGGCGGATTCGTTCCCGGGTGACCCCGAGCATGTTCCCGATCTCCTCCAGGGTGTGCTCCCGCTCCCCATCCAGCCCGAAGTACAGGCGCAGGACCTTGGCGTCCCGAGCCTCCAGCGTATCCAGCGCTCCCCGGACGGCTTCAGAGAGGAGTCGGCCTTCCACGTCCTGCTCGGGCTCAGCCGCCTCTTCGTTGATGAAGCGCTCCACCAGTTGCGAGTCCTCGCTGTCCCCGATGGGGGCGTCCAACCGGATCTCCGCCGCGTTCAACGTCTGGAGCGACTCGATGAGTTCCGGAGTGAGGTCGGTTGCAGCGCTCAGCTCTTCGGGGTTGGGTTCCCGACCCAGCTCCTGCTTGAGCCGCTCCTTCTCCCGGAAGATCCGAGCCAGATCCGAGGCCCGGTTGAGGGGGACCCGGACCGAACGACCATGGTTTGCCAGAGCGGCCAGAATGGCCTGCCGGATCCACCAAACGGCGTAGGAGATGAACTTCACCCCCTGCTCGGGATCGAACTTCCGGGCAGCCGTCACCAGTCCAACGTTTCCTTCCTGGATCAGGTCGGTTAGGGAGACCCCCCGGTTCTGGTACTTCTTGGCTACGCTGATGACGAAGCGGAGGTTCGCCCGCGCCAGCTCCTGGACGGCTTCCTCGTCCCCGGCCTGGGCAAGCGCGCCCAACTCCTTCTCCCGGTCCGGGGTGATGAGTTCATGCCGGCTCACATCCCGGAGGTACTGATCCAGGGCGGTTTGCTCATCCAGGCTGGCGTCAAACCCGCCCAGGGGGCTCCCGGAACGCCCTTTCTTCTTTCGACGTCCCTTCTGGGAAGTGCTGGCCATCGCGATCTATCTCCTTACGGGGCGCCGGGGTGTGAGGCCATATCCAGGCCTCAGTGTCGACCCCGCCGTCATGTACGATTCCTATCCTCTCCTCAACGGGCCTTTCTACCCCGCCGCCGGACATGGGATCCACAGCCCTTGAACCTATGGATCCGGCCCCGATTGGTCCAGTGTCTTCCTCATCGACGCCGGATCCTGGGAGCAGGTGGTCTCTCTGCTAACCCCCCTTCGCGACGGTGTTCCTCGCCTTGAAGCCTGGGTCGGACGCGTCCTCCACCCTTGAAGCCAGGAGGGACAAAACCCGCTCCGGAGCCACTTCTCGTGGCTGGAGGGTGAAGACCCGGAGGACCCGCGTGGTCCGATAGAGCTCCTCTGCCACGGCGGGCAGATCCAGAAGCCCGGGAAGCCCTCCGTCCCGGAGCCGCTCCACCCTCCCCCCACGCCTCCGGACCAGGAGATCCAATTCCATCATCCGACTCTTCCCGGGGAAGTCGATGAAGACCTCGCCGGTTCCCAGCCCCAGCTCCCCGGCGAGGCGGTCCTCCACCTCCCTCCGCTCCGGGGAGTCTTCCCCCACCCAGGGTGGAAGGGCCACCCCTTCCAGCTCCGGAGGGGTGAGTTCACAGGCCCGCTTCGGCAGGCGCCGATTCCTGAGGGCCGGGATCCAATGATTCCCCAAACGGTGCGCCAGCGGATCGTCGCAAGCCTGGGCCCGACGCCGGATCTCGTAGAGCAACTCCTCGTCGGTGGGCCCCACCAGTTCGCCTGACTCCAGGAGACCCATCTCCACCGCCTCGGAGACGATTCTCTTGTAGAGCGCGGTGGCGGCCCGAACCGCATGATGCCAATACACGTTCCGGAACATCTGATACTTGGCAAAGAGAAGGGATTCCAACGCGCTGAGTGCCTTCTCCTGGATGCCCACCTCCAACCGTCCCGTGTCCGGATCCGGTAGTAGGGCCAGACCCTGGAGGAGGCGATCCACGTCCACTTCTCCGTAGGGAACGCCGCAGAAACGGGCATCCCGACGGAGGTACTCCATCTTGTCCAGGTCTAGGCTCCCGCTGACCAGTCCCCTGAGAGGGTGACGGGACACACCGCGGATGATGTCGTGGATCTCCTCCGGCGCCCCGGGACCCAGATCCTCCAGCGCCCGCGCCAGCTCGGGGGAGCGGAAGAAACGAGCGCTCACCGCCTCGTGGTCACCGGGGAGCCGATCCGCCTCCAGTTCCTCCAGGGCGTGGGAGAAGGCGAAGTGCCCGATATCGTGGAGGAGGGCGGCGTAGGGAAGCCGATCCATCCCTTCCCTGGCTTCCGGGGCGAGGGGCTCCCTCTCCTCCAGGAGCCGGAGGGCCGTGACGGTGAGGTGATATACCCCAAGGGCGTGATCGAAGCGGGTGTGGGTGGCCCCCGGGTACACCAGGTGGGCGAACCCAAGTTGGCGAATGTAACGAAGGCGCTGGAATGCCGCGGTGTCGACGATCCGCACCGCCACCGGGTCAAGGCGGATGGTGTTCCAGAGAGGATCTCGAATGATTTGAAAGCGGGGAGAGCCGGACATGACCGAGTCTACCCCAGCCGGACGGGCGGAGCAATGCGCAAAGGAGCCCTGATCAGGTCACTCAGGCGCTTGGGAAGGGACGCGGCCGACCCCCTTGTGGCATAATCCGGAGCACAGTACCCTGAAGTATGAGCCGAACAAAAAGCGAAGGCCGGTCCGGCCTTCGACTCCGGATCCAGGCAGAGGCGGAGAATCGCCCAGGGATCTATCGCTTCCTCGGACCCCGACGGGAAATCCTCTATGTGGGAAAGTCCATCCGGATCCGGACCCGGCTCCTCTCCTACTTCCGGGCCAGGGAAGGGAAGGCCAGGGAACTGCTCCGGGTCGCTTCCGGGGTGGAATGGGAGTACGTCCCCAACGAATTCGAGGCCATCCTCCGGGAGTTCCGACTCATTCGGGCGTTCCGGCCCCGGTTCAACGTCCAGCACCGGCGCTACCGTCGCTTCGCCTGGATCCGTGTCACCTGCGAGGCGGCCCCGCGGATCGTGGCCACTCGGACCCCACGACCCGACGGCTCCCGTTTTTTCGGTCCCTTCCCTGCTACCCGGTCTCTGCCCCACGTCCTAAGGGAACTGGCTGCGGTGGTGGGTCTTCGAGACTGCCCCGCGAGAACCCCCATCACCTTCGCGGACCAGTTCGACCTGCTGTCCGTTCCCCGGTCGCCCGGATGCCCCCGGGCGGAACTGGGAAGTTGCCCGGCACCCTGCGCGTCAGCATGCACCCGGGAGGAGTACCTGCGCGGGGTAGAGGAGGTCACGGCCTTCCTGGAAGGACAGAGCGACGCCCCCCTGGAACGACTCCAATACCGGATGGATGCCGCCGTTCAATCCCGGGGATTCGAGGTCGCCGCTCGACTCCGTGACCGGGAGGCCCGCCTCCGGGCCCTTCGGGACCGGGTCGTGGAGGCCGAAAGGGAGCGGGAGGCCCTTTCCTTCGTTTACCCTGTCGCGGGAGCCCCGGAGGGCGCCCGGGTATACCTCCTCCAGGGAGGCCGGGTCCAGCTCACCCTGGACGAGCCCCCCAGGGGAGATCTCGGTGCCCGTGCCCGGATGGCCCAGGCCCTCCGTTCCGCCGCCGAGCGGAAACCCACCCCACCCGAATCCCTTGCCGAGCCCCAACGGGAGGAACTCTTCCTCGTGGCCCGGTGGTTCCGGACCCATCCCGGAGAACGATCCCGGGGGATTCCGGTGGAGACCTACCTGGAAGCGCTGGGGGAGGAGGCAGGCGAAACGCCCACCAAGGAGCTCAGCGACATCCCATCCCGACGATGACCTCGAATTCCTTCTCCCTGACGGGCTGGACCGAAAGGCGCATCCGGTTGACCAGGACCATGTCCTGGAGTTCCGGGTGCTCCTTGATCTCCTGGAGCGACACCTTCCGGTGGAACTTCTCCTCGAACGCCAGGTCCACCAGGATCCAGCGGGGGTCCTCCTCGGAGGACTTGGGGTCGTGGTACCGGCTTTCCGGATCAAACTGAAGGGGGTCGGGATAGGGCGACGACGCAACCCGGGCGACCCCCACCACCCCGGGGGGATTGGCGTTGGAATGGTAGTAGAGGACGAGATCTCCCTTCTTCATCTCGTCCCGCATGAGGTTCCGGGCCTCATAGTTTCGCACCCCGTCCCAGGGGGTGGTTTCGTCCGCCTCCAGGGTGTCGATGGGGTAGACATCCTCTTCGCTCTTCACCAACCAGTAACGCTTCTTCGCCATTCCCATACTCCCAGAAGACCATTGAAGAAGTAGAGGGCGCCAACCACCGAGAGGGCTCCCTGCTGCCCCAACCCTCAGGGAGAGGGGGGTACGGCCCTGGATCCTCGTTGCAGCCCCTCACCGATGCTTTCGCCGCCGTTTCTGCTCCGATCACCAGATCAGGTGCAGCCGCTCCTGGCGGCGGAAGACCCAGTGCCTTTCTCCTGCCTCATCCAGATACGCCTCCTCCTCCTGCTGGCAGCGGACCATCTTGTCCCCCCATTCGGGAACGGGGACGGTGGACTGAAGCTCGATGGAGTGCCAGGTGGAGGGCCGGAGCACCACATCCCCCCGCACCGGCACGCCCTCCTGGGCGTCCCAGCGTCCGATGAGCGGCCCGGCGCCGTGTCCGTGGTCCCCGATGGGATGGGTGTAGATGGTGCCGTCGATCCCCTCGCTCCGCATCTGCGCCAGGGCGTTGGCCAGGATTTCATTCCCGGTGAGCCCCGGTTCCATGTGCTCCAGGAGGATGTCCTGCAGGCGGTTCGAGGTCGCCAGGCAGAATTGGAGTCCGTGGGGGGGCTCGGTTTCCCCCTCCCTCAGTACATATCCGTGATGCTGGGTGTCGGTGGTCAGCCCCATGAAGTCGATCCCCACGTCGGTCCAGATGAGATCCCCTCGCTGGATCACCACCGGGCCGTCGGTGGGTACCTCCCCGGCCCGCTGTACGGCTACCGAGGGCTGGAACCAGGTGTTCATCCCCATGGAACGGATCTTCTCCCGGAACCACCAGACCACGTCCTCCGTGGTGGTCTCCCCCGGGGTGATGACGGCCCCGGAGAAGCCCTCGGAGATCATGGCGTGGACCGTCTCCATCATCTCCCGGTAGCGGGGCATCATTTCCGGAATCCGGAGGGCGATGTAGTTGATGGCCAGCCGAGGCTCCCGTTTCACCCGTTCCACCCAGGGGCCCAGCGCCCGCTCCAGTGCCTCACGCTCCCCGCTGTGGAGGCCGTCGGCGAAGGCATGCTCCTCATCGATGTTGAGGACGATGTTCCGGGGCTCCCGATCCTCTACCATCTCCCGGAAGAGACGCCACTGTTCATCCCCCCAGAGTTCCGCATCCCCCCCGGTGGGGGCAGGGCGGGAGGAGCGATACATCTCGTAGACCCCACCCTGGGCCGTTCCCCCCAGGGCGATCCGCTCCACCCCCTCCTCGGGTCCCCGATCAAAGAAGATGTAGATGGAGCGCCGGCGAGCGGCGAATGTGGTGGGAGAGGTGATGGAGAAGAACACCGGGTCCTCGGCGTACTCCCGCTGGGAGACCACCCACATGTGGACGTCGTATTCCCTCATCAGCTCCGGGAGAACCCGGTCCAGCCGGGCCTCGAGCCAGGCCTGCTGTTCCCCGGCCTGTCCCCTCAGGTCGGGGAAGGTGTGATAGCGGGCCGGCGCCTGGGCGTCGGAGGGCACCACCCGGGGGGCCTGCGCTTCCAGTTCCCCCGGAGCGAAGATCCCGGTTCCCGGAACCGTCCCGAACCCCAGGGCCACCGCAAGGGTCGTCCCAAGGGCCGTGCTCAGGAGACGTCCCTTCGCCCGCCCCTCCAACCCCGCCTGGTGCGGGTCCAACGGTTCCCGAGGGGGGAGATCTCTACTCGTCCGGCGGCTCCATCGGATCATGTGGAAGACTCCTGGTCGATGCGAAGCGCCCTCCGCGAAGCGACGAAGTCCGACGCTGCGAGCCGGGGCGCGGGGGGCAAGGCCCGCCAAGAACCGTCGGGGGTCAGCGGGGACCGGCGTTCTTCACCTCTTCTGAAACCTGGTCGGCATACTGCTCGAAGTTTTCCCGGAACATCTCGGCGAGCTTCTCTGCAGCCCGGTCATAGGCCGCACCATTCTCCCAGGTATCCCGCGGAGTCAGGAGGGTGTCGGGGACATTGGGGACCGCCACCGGAATCCGAAGACCGAAACGGGGATCCTCACGGGTCTCCACGCCGTCCAGCGTCCCAGCCAAGGCCGCTCCTACCATGGCCCGGGTGTGGGCCAGCTTGATCCTCGACCCCACACCGTACCCGCCCCCGGACCACCCCGTGTTCACGAGCCAGACCCGGGCATCATGCTCCTTGATCTTCTCCCCCAGCATCTTTGCGTACACTCCGGGGTGCCGGGGGAGGAAGGGGGCTCCGAAGCAGGAGGAAAAGGCGGCCTTCGGCTCCGTCACCCCCCGCTCGGTCCCCGCAACCTTCGCAGTATACCCCGAGAGGAAATGGTACATGGCCTGCTCCGGCGTCAGGACGGCAATGGGCGGGAGCACTCCGAAGGCATCACAGGTGAGGAAGATGACGTTTCGGGGATGGGAGCCCCGGCCCGGGAGAACGGCATTGGGGATGTAATGAATCGGGTATGAGGCCCGGGTGTTCTCCGTGATCCGGTCACTCGAGAATTCGATGGCCCGGTCATCGGGATCCAGCGAAACGTTCTCCAGGATGGTCCCGAACATCTGGGTGGCCTGGAAGATCTCGGGCTCGGCCTCGGGAGAGAGGTTGATCACCTTGGCGTAGCAACCGCCCTCGAAGTTGAAGACCCCGTCGTCGCCCCACCCATGCTCGTCGTCCCCGATGAGTCCCCGGTCGGGGTCGGCGGAGAGGGTGGTCTTCCCCGTCCCGGAGAGACCGAAGAAGAGGGCCACGTCGTCGTCGGGGCCCACGTTGGCCGAACAGTGCATGGGCAGGATCCCCTTCCCCGGAAGGAGGAAGTTGAGCACCGAGAAGACGGATTTCTTGATCTCTCCGGCGTAGCGGGTGCCCCCGACAAGGACCTCCCGGGCGGCGAAGTTCACCACCACGAAAGTGGTGGAACGGGTCCCGTGCCGCGCCGGCTTCGCATCCAGCCCCGGAGCATGGAGGATGGTGAAGTCGGGGTACATGGTCGCCAGTTCCTCCTTGGAGGGACGGAGGAACATGTTGTAGGCAAAGAGGTTGTGCCATGCGCTCGGAGTCACCACGCGGACGTTGATCCCGGCTTCGGGATCCTCTCCGGCTCGTGCATCCCGGACGAAGAGTTCCCGTGCGTTGAGGTAGGCCACCACGTCGGCCCGCAGCACCTCAAAGTGGGCCTGGGAAATGGGGACGTTGACCTTCCCCCAGTCCACATCCTCCTCGGTGGTTGCGTCCCGAACGGTGTACTTGTCGTTGGGGGAACGGCCGGTGTGGGGCACCGTGTTGGCGGAGAAGCCACCCATGTGGGCCAGCTCGCCCTCCCCCCGGTGGAGGGCCTCTTCATAGAGTTGCGCCGGCGAGAGATTCCAGTGCACGGACTGGGAAGGGTCCAGGCCGTGGATGTCCAGGCCATTCCCACTGGCCACGCCCGCGCCACTCCGCACCTCAATCGCCTTTATCGCCATCTTGCTTGCTCCGAAGATTTAGAAGGATTTCCGCACCGGGACGTCACCTGACCCCGCTGACCCCGAGGTTTTCCCATCCCAGACCGTCAAGTTTGGGGGGAACGACGCTGTGCGTCTACCGACGCGATGGTGGCAAGGTTCACCACGTCCTGCGCAGTACTCCCCCTCTGAAGGATGTGCACCGGGTCGGCCATCCCCAGCAGGATGGGTCCGATGACCTCGGCACCCCCGAGTTGCGCCAACAGCTTGTAGGAGATGTTTGCCGCCGCAAGGCTGGGAAAGATGAGGATGTTCGCCGGCTGCTTCAGGTCACTGAACCCATACGTACCGAGGAGGATTTCGGCGTTCACCGCCGTGTCAGCCTGCATCTCGCCATCCACCTCGAGTTCCGGCGCCAGCTCCTTCACCCGCTCCACCGCGCGCCGCACCTTGACCGATGAGGGGTGCCGGGCGGAACCGAAGTTCGAGAAGGAGAGCATGGCGATGCGAGGCGTAATCCCGAGATCCTCCACGAACCGCGCCGACAGGATGGCCGACTCCGCCAGGGTCTCCGCCGACGGGTCGATGTTCACCGTGGTATCGGCGAAGAAGAGCGGCTCCCGATTCCGGAGAGCCACCATGTAGAGGCCGGTGACCCTGGAGACGCCGGGAGCCGTCCCGATGACCTCCAGGGCAGGCCGGAGGACCTCGGGGTAATTCGATTCCACCCCGGCCAGGAGCGCATCGGCATCTCCGCTCCGAACCATCATGGAGGCGAAGTAGATGGGCTTGTAGAGGTTGGACCGGGCCTCCGCCAGAGTGAGCCCCTTCCGGTGGCGCCGACGATGCAGGTCATCGGCATAGGCGTATCGCTGGACCTCTTCCAGCGTCGGGTGGACGATCTCCACCCCGGTGAGATCCACCCCCAGCGCCTCGGCCCTGGGCTCGATCTTGTGGGGCTTTCCCACCAGGATCGGTCGGGCCACGCCTTCCTCCACGATCTGGGCGGCGGCCCGGATCACCTTGTCATTCTGGCCGTCCGCCAGAACCAGCCGCGGGGGATTCCTGCGGGCCCGGCCGGTGAGGAAGCGCAGCACCTCCCGCCCCGGTCCCAGGGAAGCCATGAGGCGATCCCGATAGACCTCCAGTTCGATCTCCCTGCGAGCGGCCCCGCTCTCCATCGCGGCCCGGGCCACGGCCGGAGCCACGAAGAAGAGGACCCGGGGGTCGAAGGGCTTCGGAATGAGGTATTCCCGCCCGAACTGGAACTCCTCTCCCCGGTATGCTGCCGCAACCGATTCGGGAACCTCGGCCCGTGCCAGATCGGCAAGGGCCCGGGTGGCGGCCATCATCATATCGGCGTTGATCTCCCGGGCCCGGACGTCCAGCGCGCCCCGGAAGAGAAAGGGGAACCCCAGGACGTTGTTCACCTGATTGGGATAGTCGGAGCGTCCCGTGGCCATGATGGCGTCGCTACGAATGGCGGCCACTTCATGGGGAAGGATCTCCGGATCCGGATTCGCCAGTGCGAAGATGATGGGATTCTCCGCCATGGAGGCCACATGCTCCGGCATCACCGCCCCCTTGGCCGAAAGCCCCACGAACACATCGGCTCCCACCATCACGTCGGCTACGGTCCGGTGGGGCGTGTCCTGGGCGAACCGGGCCTTGTACGGATTCATGTCCACGGTGCGTCCGCGGTAGATCACGCCATGGATGTCCGCCTGGAAGATATGCTCCCGGAGCACCCCCAGCCGAACGAAGTGCTCCGCGGTGGAGAGGGCGGCGGCGCCTGCGCCAGTGAAGACGACCTTGATGTCCGCCAACTCCTTTCCCACCAGCTCGAGGGCGTTGAGGAGCGCCGCTCCCGCGATGATGGCGGTCCCGTGCTGGTCGTCATGGAAGACGGGGATCTGAAGGGTCCGCTTCAGCTCCTCTTCCACACGGAAACAGTCCGGGGCCCGGATGTCCTCCAGGTTGATTCCCCCCACCGTGGGCTCCAGGAGCTGGCAGAAGCGGATCAGCTCCTCCGGGTCCTCGGTGTTCACCTCGATGTCAAAGACATCGATGCCGGCAAAACGCTTGAAGAGCACCGCCTTTCCTTCCATCACCGGCTTCGAGGCCAGGGCCCCGATGTTCCCGAGCCCCAGCACTGCGGTCCCGTTGGAGACCACCGCCACAAGGTTTCCCCGGGCCGTGTACCGGAAGGCCTCGTCGGGATCCCGGTGGATTTCCCGGCACGGTTCCGCCACTCCCGGGGAATAGGCCAGGGACAGCTCGCTCTGTGTCGCAACGGATTTGGTGGGGATGACTTCGATCTTCCCCGGTCGACCCTCGGAATGGTAGTCGAGGGCCGCCTGGCGGCGACGGCTCATGGGTTGGAACCTGGGGGAGGATGGGTGGGGAAGCCGAAGGGAAGAAGGGTATTCCGGGGAGGAGAAGGTGTCAAATCAGCACTTCGCCTCCTGCATGGGGGACCGAGGCCACCGGAGAAGGGGTAGTCTGGAGGAATGCGTTCCTCCCCTCATTCTCCGTCCGCGCGGTCACTCCGGCTACAGGCCATTCTCCTGTCGGCAGTGCTTTCGGTCCTACCGGGGTCGATTCTCTCCCCCTGGGGCGAGCTGTCGGCCCAGGGGCCCCTGAGCCGCGATCCGGAGCCCTGTCCCCAGGGCCGGATCTCTGATGTATTCATCGACAATCATTCCATCTTCGATCCTGCGTCCATGCCGCAGGACACCAGGATCCGCTGGGCCTATCAGCTTGCCAACACCGTCCACATCCGCACCCGCCAGGAGTTCATCGCAGGCCAGCTCCTTTTCAAACCGGGAGACTGCTACGATCCGACCCGGGTTCGCGAAAGCGCCAGGATCCTCCGGGAGTTCCGATTCCTGGCTTCGGTGGACGCCTTCTCGGTGCCTCAGCCCGACGGCTCTCGCCACGTGGTGGTGGACACCCGGGACGACTGGACCACCAAGCTATCCGTTGGGGTCCGGGTGGAGGACGGGCTCCGTTTCGACGGCCTGTCCATGGTGGAGGAGAACTTCCTGGGGCGGGGCGCGGCGTTGGGGGTGTTCCTCACTGACCGTGACGAGCAGCGGGAGGCGGGAGGCCGGGTGGAGGTCCCTCGGCTGGGGGGCTCGGGTTGGGATCTGGAGGCCTCTGGTGCTCGTACCCGGGTAGGCCCCTCCCTCAAACAGGCCTTCATCCACCCCTTCGAGGGCGAATTGGGCCATTTCGCCTTCCGGCAGCAGATCCGGACGCGGGAGGACTACTTCACCTGGATCCTCCCGGCTGAGGCGCCGGCGTCCCATCTGGTGGTCCCCCTCCACAACGGATTGGTGGAAGTCACGGGAGCCGCACGCTTCGGGGTCCCGGGGCACCTGCTCCTCCTGGGAGGAGGCATCTCCAGGGAATGGGTCCGCCCCGGCTCACTGGATCAGGTGGAGCAGGTCATGGACGGGGACTTCAGGAGCCTCATCCCCGCCGAACCCGAGATGGCTTCCCCCCTGGCCGCGCAGCTCCGGGAGCGGGAAGCGACCCGGATCAATCTCCTGGCGGGGATGCGCCGGATCCGATTCCAGGAGCGAAGGGGGCTGGACCTCCTGTCAGGGGTCCAGGACGTGGCCTTCGGTCGCGAGGCCCTCCTGTCCCTGGGTCGCCAGGTGGGAGGGGAAGGACCAGGGGATACTTTTGCCCGGGTCGATCTCTTCGGGGGTTTCGGGCTGGAGCAGACGGTGGGACAGTTCTTCCTCTCCCTGGAGGGCCGACGCGAGGACGCACCGGTAGCTGCGAGTCGGGATGTGCTGGGAGAAACCCACATCTTCCTATATCAGCAGTTCACTGGACCGCTCCCCCAGACGCTGGTGTTTCGGGCGACGGCCCAGGGAGCATGGCGGACCGACGCCCCTTTCCAACTCACCCTTGGGGGACCCGACGGGGTCCGAGGCTATGGAGACACAGAGTGGGCCGGTGCCCGGAAGATGGTGTTCTCGGTGGAGGACCGGATCGTCCTCCCGGCCCCGGGAGCTGAGTTCCTGGACCTGGGCCTGACCCTCTTCGCTGATGCCGGTCGTGCCTTTCCGGGCGATGTCCCCTATGCCTTGGATTCCGGATGGCGGGGAACCCTGGGCGTTGGGCTGAGGGCCGGCTTCCCTGCAGGGAGTGGGGCCGTGATTCGCGCCGATCTGGCCTTCCCGCTGGGCCCCGTGGCCTCCCGGTCTCCGGTCCTCCGGATCCACGGCCGAGAGTGGCTGGGCGTGCTGGGCAGCTTCGCGAGCCAGGAGATGGAACGAGCCCGGAGGAGCGGAGTCCGTGGAGAGTTCATCGGAGCCAGCCGGGACCGGAGGCGATGGTGAGCTACCTCCCATCCATGGAGATCCTGCTCCTCCTGGGGCTGGCGGTAGCGGTGGGGATGGACCTCCCCCTGGTCCTTCTCCTTCCCGCGGTTCTCTCCCTGGTCACGGGCCTGATCCCGGGCCTTCCCCCCCTTCCACCCGAATGGCTCCCCCTGGCCTCGCCGGCTCCCGCCCTCCTGGGCGGAAGCCTCTACCTGGCCGGGTGGGCCGTTCGCAGAGCCCCGGGGCTCACCGGGGTCTGGGAAGGCCTCCTTGCGGCAGCGGCGATTCCCTCGGCCTTCCTTCTCGTCCTCATGTTCCGTCCCGCCGACCCGGTCCTCCCACTCGCCGTCTCGGGGGTACTGGCCATGGTTGTGGCCGGCTCCCTCCAGGGGGGCAGGCTCGGCGCCCGACTCCTGGACCGACTCCTTCCCGATCGCCCCCGCGCCCCGTCCCCCCTTCTCCGGGACGTGGGTGAGGATCTCGCCGTCCTCGTCCTTCTCCTCCTCCTCCTTCTGGCGCCGACAGTGGCCGGGGCTGCCGCCCTCGCGGGACTCCTGGCCTTCGCCTGGATGGGACGCCCGTCGCTGAGGGCTGCACGCTTCTTCCCCACTCTGGCGCGAGGGATCTTCAGACACCTCACCCGGCCCGGGAGTGGGTGGATGGAGCAGAGGGACCTTCCCCGTTGGGTGGCCCCGAGTGCCACCGGGACGACCGGAGAGGGAGGCGAGCCGGCACCCCTGGCCCAATCGCCTACAGGACTCCGGGGCACCCGTGCGGCCCTGGCGGGGCCACCGGAGGTCGGACTCTTCCGCACCGGCTGGCTCATCTGGAACGGAGGGGAAACGCTTTTCGTCTACCGTACACCCACTCGGAGTTGGGAGGTCGAGCTGGCGCCACCCCGGACACCTTCCCCCCTTGGGACTGAACTTCCCTGGGGGAAGGTGATTCCGGTGGACCCTGGACAGGGGGATGGGGTGCTCCTCCTCCCTCTGGATGGACCGGAGAATGTAGAAGACCGTATCTGAGGCGATACCCCGTTCAGGAGATGCCTGCGTCCGTCGGAGCGTGAAGGGCTTTGACTCCCTTCACCCCCGTGTATAGCTTTTGGGGTAATCTTCGAAAGAAATCGGGTGGTCGTCTCCGCCCTTTCCGGTTGTGGGTTGCCTGCCAGGGATCCCCCGATTACTCGGTTGTCCCTCGCCCTCGTGAGTTCCTCTTCCCCCACCACAGCGAGGCAGTGCGGAACGGATGTTTTCGACTTCTCGCGGTTTGGACTCTTTCGATCAGTATCTGCAGGACGTAGAGAAATACCCCCTCATTCAAGACCCGGAAGAAGAAAGGGCGCTGGCCCGCCGGGCCCGGGCAGGCGATAAGGAAGCTGCGGAGCGTCTGGTCACGGCCAACCTCCGTTTCGTCATTTCCTACGTCAAGAAGTACCAGGGCCGAGGTCTTGGACTGGCGGAGTTGGTCTGCATCGGAAACGAAGGCCTCCTCAAGGCCGTGAAGAAATTCGATCCGGACAAGGGAGTGAAGTTCATCTCCTATGCGGTCTGGTGGATCCGCCAGACGGTGCTTCAGGCGCTGGCGGAACAGACCCGATCTGTTCGAATTCCATTGAACCAGAACTCCAACCTGGCCCGCCTCGCCCGAACCGATACCGCCCTCACCCAGCAGCTCGGACGATCTCCCACAGACCAGGAGATCGCCGAGGACATGGAGGAGCCGGTGGACACGGTACGGGCCCTCCGCCGAGTAGCCGCCAGCGAGCTCTCCCTGGATGCGCCCATCGACCGGGGAGATCGGGACAGTGCCTCCTTCGGCGAGCGATTCGCCGGATTGGACTCGGAAGACATCGAGGAAGACGTGGAGGCGTCGGCCCGCCGTGACTTCCTGGAGGCCATGTTCGAGAGCTATCTGACGGAGCGGGAACGAAAGATCCTCTACCTCTACTATGGTCTGGATGACGGCGAGGAACGGACCCTCGAGGAGATTGGCTCCCTCCTGGGCGTCACCCGGGAGCGGATCCGGCAGATTCGGAACCGCGCCTTCGAGAAGCTCCGGGAGAGTCCCCATGGGGAATCCCTCTCCGCCTTCTGGGCGGCGAACTGACCTGGGGCGGCCACCGAAGAGGACATCGTGCCCGCACTCCTGAAGGATCCCGAAGCCCCGGCCGCTTTCTAGCGGCCGGGGCTTCGGCCTTCCTGGGAGCGGGTCCTCGTAGCGGGGTGGTGCCGCGCGCCCAGGCTGAACGAACTCCTGGCGAGGGCGTCCGTCTCAGGCGGCCACCTCCGATTCCTGTGCCTTCGGGGGCGACAGGAGGACGAGTTCCCGGACATGGACCTCAGCGGTGGGGATGGTGACCCCATCCCTCTCGTAGGCGTCGTACTCAAGGCGCCCCTCCACGTAGACCCGGTCCCCCTTTCTCACGTACTCCTCTGCAAAAAGGGCCAGCCGATTCCAGAGGGTCAGGCGGTGCCACTCCGTCCGCTCCTCCGCGTCGTCCCCGGTTCCCACACGGTGGTTCGTCGCCAGGGATAGGCTGGCCACCTTGCTTCCGCTCTGGGTCTCCCGGACCTCGGGATCCCGTCCTGCATGTCCAACCAGGATGATCTTGTTCACCGACCGGCTCATGGCAATTCGCTCCTGATCCGCTCGCTCTCCGTAAGCCCGGCCCCGTCGCGAGCCGGACAGGGACCGGCGAGTTCGCCCACAGAATGGCCTGGAACCGGGGGCGAACCCATGGAGAGATGGGCCCGATGACGGGCTTCGCCCAAAAGCCGTTGAAGGAGGAGAGGAGGTCAGATCGTAGGCGCTCCGGGACCGGGAACCCCTCACTTGCACTCGAACCAGGACCGCCCCACCCCCACGTCCACCCGGAGGGGGACCGCCAGCTCCATGGCGCCCTCCATCTCCTCCACCACGAAGGCCCGGAGCGCGTCCACCTCCTCCTCGGGGACCTCGAAGACCAGTTCGTCGTGGACCTGCACCAGGAGCCTCCCTCCCAAGCCCGTTTTCGGCATCCTCCGATGGATCCGGAGCATGGCCTCCTTGATGAGATCGGCCGCCGTCCCCTGGATCGGTGTGTTCTGGGCCACCCGTTCCCCGAATTGGCGGACGTTCCAGTTCTTGGACTGGAGCTCGGGAATGTACCGGCGCCGTCCCGACAGGGTTTCCACGTACCCCTTTTCCCGGGCCATCTCCACCTGTTCGTCCAGGAACCGACGCACCCCGGAGAAGCGTTCGAAGTACTGCTCGATGAACCGGGCCGCCTCGTCCCGGGGGACCCCAAGCTGCTGACCCAGGGAGAACTCCCCCTGGCCGTAGAGGGTGGCGAAGTTGATGGTCTTGGCCCGGGCTCGCTGCTCCGGGGATACCTCCTCGAGGGGAACGTCGAAGATCACCGATGCCGTCTGCCGGTGGACGTCCCGGCCCTCCCGGAAGGCCGAGACAAAGGCCTCGTCCCCGGAGAAGTGGGCCAGGATCCGGAGCTCGATCTGGGAGTAGTCCGCCGCCAGGAATCGATGCCCCTCCGCCGGAACGAACCCCTTTCGGATCTCCCGCCCGATCTGGGTCCGGATGGGGATGTTCTGGAGGTTCGGATCAGAGGAGGAGAGCCGTCCCGTGGCCGCCACCGTCTGGTTGAAGGAGGCGTGAATCCTCCCCGTTCCGGAGTGGACCAGGCGAGGGAGCGTGTCCACGTAGGTGGACCGGAGTTTCTCGAGCTGCCGGTACTCCAGCAGGTGCCGGGGAAGGGTGTGTCCCTGGGCCGCCAGTTCCTCCAGGACCGAGGCGTCGGTGGAGGGGCCGGTCTTGGTCCGCTTGATCACGGGGAGATCCAGCTTCTCGAAGAGGATCTCCCGGAGTTGGGGGTTGGAGTTGATGTTGAACTCCTCGCCCGCCTCCTTCCAGATCTCCTCCTGGAGGAGTTGCAGCTCCCGGCCGAGCTTTCCGCTCATCTCCCGGAAGAAGGGGGCGTCGATACGGATCCCGTTCCACTCCATCTCCGCCAGGACCGGAACCAGGGGCATCTCCAGCTCCCGGAAGAGGGGGAGAAGGCGCTGTTCTTCGAGCTGGGGGAGGAACCGGTCACGGAGCCGGAGGGTGAGGTCGGCGTCCTCGCACGCGTACTCCACGGCCGCGTCCATGGGCACCTGGGCGAAGGGCACCTGCTTCTTTCCCTTCCCTGCGACATCCTGATAGGAGATGGGGGTGTATCCCAGGAAGTCGGTGGAGAGGGCGTCGAGCCCGTGGCTCCGTCGACCGGGGTCCAGGACGTAGGATGCCACCATGGTGTCGAAGGCGATGCCCTGGAGCGATACCCCGGCCCGTCGCAGGACCAGGAGGTCGTACTTGAGGTTCTGCCCCACCTTGGGGAGCTCCGGATCCTCGAGAAGGGCCACCAGGGGCTCCATGGCGGGGCTGCCCAGGGGCGGGAGGTTCTCCACCTCCTCTCCCGAGACCTCTCCCTCCAGGCCATCCAGGAGGGATGCCGCGGGGGTGGTGTGACCCAGCGGGAGGTAGACCCCCTTCCCCGGCTCCCAGGACAGGGAAATCCCCACCAGTTCCGCCTCCATGGGATGAATGGAGGAGGTCTCTGTATCCACCGCCACGAGTCCCGCCTCCCGGATCGCCGCGACCGCCCCCGCCACGGCATCGGGGTCCGTGAGGGCCCGGTACTCCACTTCCCCTCCCCCCGGTGCCTCGGGGCCCTCTCCCCCATCGGAGAAGGTCTCGGTGAGCGTGCGGAACTCCAGCTCGGTGAAGAGGCGCCGCAGCCGCTCCCGGTCCGGTGCCCGGACCTTCAGCTTCTCCAGGTCCAACTCCACCGGAAGATTCTCCTGGATGGTCACCAGTTGCTTGGAGAGGCGGACCTGGGATTCGTTCGCCAGGAGGGACTCCCGGGCCCGCTTGCCGGAGATCTCGTCCACCCGCTCCAGCATGGCCTCCAGGGAGCCGAACTCCTCCAGGAGCTTGACCGCCGTCTTGGGACCGACCCCCGGGGCGCCGGGCACATTGTCGGAGCTGTCTCCGATGAGGGCCAGGTAGTCCACCACCTGCGCCGGGGGGACCCCGAGTCGCTCACCGGCATTGGTGGCGTCCACCCACTCCGCCGCCACCCCCGTAGGCCCGCCCCGTCCCGGATTCAGGAGATGCACCCCCGGGCCCACCAGCTGATAGAAGTCCTTGTCCCCGGAGACGATCACCGCTTCGATCCCCGCCTCCCGCGCCTGACGGGCCAGGGTGCCGATGACATCATCGGCCTCGTACCCGTCCAGCTCCACCACCTCGTCATTGAAGGCAGCCACCATCTCCCGGATCCGGGGAAGCGAGGCCTCCAGCTCCTCGGGCATCTTCTCCCGGGTGGCCTTGTACTCAGGGTAGGCCTTCTCCCGATCGCTCATCCCCGCATCGAAGACCACCGCCATGTAGTCGGGTTCGTAGGTCTCACGAATCCGGAGGAGGAAGTGTGCGAAGCCCCAGGGCGCCGAGGTGTTCTCTCCCCGGGAGTTGGTGAGGGGCCGCTGGATGAACGCGAAGAAGGAACGGTAGATGAGGGCATATCCGTCGATGAGGAAGAGCCGGGGTGCCGCCTTCGGAGGGATGTCCACCATGGATGGGCCAGGGGGCGAAAAGGGTAAGGAAAGCCATCACGCAGGAGTCCAAAGGAAAGAGGGGACCGCCCCGATGCTGGGAACGGCCCCCTCCTCCTACCTCAACCGGCTTTTCGGGCCGGGCCGGGAAGCGTCAGACGACCCGGCCACCCTCCATCGCGTGGAGCGTGTCGATCATCTTCTGCGCCGACTCCTCCATATCGATGACGAGAGCGTCGATGCGGGAGACGAAGTAGTTGTGCGCGATGCTCACCGGAATGGCGATGGCAAGACCGGCCGCCGTGGTGAGAAGCGCCACCTTGATCCCTCCGGCCACCAGTGTTGCCTCCACTTCACCGGCCACCTCAATGGCCTGGAAGGCGATGATCATCCCGATCACCGTACCAAGGAAGCCCAGGAGCGGCGCCACGTTCATCAGAGTGGCAAGAATCACCAGACCCTTCTCCAGCTTCGTCAGCTCAAGGAGGCCCTGGTTCTCGATGGCCTTCATCACCCGGTCCGTTCCTTCGTTCCGGCGCTCAAGGCCGGCCTGAAGGATATTCGCGGCGGGGGAATCGGACTCCTGACAGAGGGTGAGCGCCTCGTCGATCCGCTGCTCGGCCAGAAGACCGTTCACCTCGGAAAGGATCTTCTTCGTCTTCGAACTCTTCGCGAGAAGGTCGAAGAACTTCCAGATGATCACCAGGATCCCCAGAGCAAGACATGCTCCGAGAGGATATCGCATGAACCCCATCTCGTCCCAGATGAAGAACAACTGCTCCCCGATGGTTAGGTCCGGAGAGTCCACCCCCGGAATCTGGAGGAGCAGACCGTACAGCTGCGTGAGACCGACCAAAAGGACCTCCCGCCAAAAGGGTTGAAGACCATGAATGCACCGCACGAAGAGGTTCGTGCGGCCTACCGCTGAGTTTGGAAGGTGGCATAATGAGCCCCCAACTCCAACCTGTCAAGTCAGACCCGAGGGGGAAGTTTCCACCTCGATACATGCCGCCTCATGTCCCTCGGCACCTTTCCGTGCTCCGGCGCCGGCGGGGCCTGAAGGCCCTTCTCCCCCCGGCCCGGGCCTCCTGCAGACCTGCTTCAGCCCCGAATCCGGGGGTCCAGGGCATCCCTCAGCCCGTCCCCCGCCAGGTTGAAGGCCATCACCGCAAGGACGATGACGATTCCGGGAAAGGTGGCGACCCACCAGGCTCCCAGCAGATGCTCCCGTCCTCCGCTCACCATCCGCCCCCACGAGGCGATGGGTTCCTGGACGCCCAATCCCAGGAAGGAGAGCACCGCCTCCAGCACGATGGTGTCACCGATTCCCAGGGTGGCGGCCACGATGACCGGCGCCAGGACATTTGGAATGACATGGCGGAAGATGATCCGTCTGCGGGAAAGACCCAGAGCTCGTGCCGCCAGGATGAACTCCCGCTCCCGCAGGCTCAGGACCTCGCCCCGGACGATTCGGGTGACGTGCGGCCACTGGGTGAGTCCCAGGATGAGGATGATGACGGTGAGTGAAGGCTGGAAGAGGGCCACCACCACGATGAGTAGGACAAGACGGGGAAAGGCCAGGACTGCGTCCACCAGTCGCATGACGAGGGAGTCCACCGTCCCCCCCAGGTATCCTGCCGCCGCTCCCAGCGTCGTGCCGATGGTGATGGCGATGGAGACGGCCAGCAGGGCGATGGAGAGGGATACCCGGGCCCCGTAGATCAGCCGGGAGAGAATGTCCCTGGCGAAAGGATCCGTTCCCAGAAGATGCTGGCTGGAGGGCCCCACCAACCTGCGGGTGAGGAGATCCCCCTGGAAGGCCGGATCGTAGGGAGCCAGGAAGGGGGCGAGGAGGGCGACCAGGTGAAAGAGGACCACCCCTGCGACCCCCACCACGGCCATCCGGTTCTCCCCGAAGGTGCGCAGGGCCCCGGCCCAGGGGCCCTCTCTCCCACCCACCCCCCGCCCTCGGCGGCGCCACCACCACGCCCAGGTCAGGCTTGCCATTCCCATGAGGATCAGGGTGGCCAGGGCCAGGCGCTCCTCCAGGCCCGCCCCGGGAGCGGCCACCACCCGGTCCCACCGCCAGACCAGGATGACCCAGAAGCACACCGCCAGCGTCAGCGCCGCCCCCGCCCCGGTCTTCCCTCCGGGCAGGCTCCGCCCTCCGCGCCCCGGTGGCACCGTCACCCCAAACAGGATTCCCGCCCCCCCCTCACCCATGACGGATCCGTGGATCGGCCACGGCGTAGAGGAGATCCGCAAGGAGATTTCCCACCACCACCGTGAGGGTGAAGAGGAGGGTGCCGGCCAGCACCACCGGGTAGTCCCGCTGGAAGATGGCGTCCACCATGAGCTTTCCCATTCCCGGCCAGGCGAAGACGGTCTCGATGACCACGGCGCCGCTGAAGAGGAAGGGAAGGTAGAGCCCGAAGAGGGTGATCACCGGAAGGAGGGCATTCCGGAGCGCGTGGTGGAAGATCACCCGGCTCCTGCGGAGCCCCTTCGCCCGGGCGGTCCGTATGAAGTCCTGCCGGATCACCTCCAGCATGCTCCCCCGGGTGTAGCGGGCGATGCCCGCCGCCAACACCAGGGCCAGGGAAAGCGCCGGGAGAACGAGGTGGCGGACCCGATCCTGAAGCTGTCCCCAGGGGGACAGGAAGGCGTGATCCACCGAGACCATCCCCGACGCCGGAAACCAGAGCGCCCATCCCCAGACGTTCCGGGCGTAGAGGCTGAAGAGGAGGATCAGCATCAACGCCAGCCAGAAGGAGGGCATGGAGTAGAAGAAGAGGGAACCGAGGCTCAGCAGCCGGTCAGTGAGGGTGTTGTGCCGCACCGCCTGCACCACCCCCACCAGCATCCCCCCGAGAAACGCCAGGGCAAAGGCGGTCAGGGTGAGGATCAGGGTGTTGGGAAGGGCCTGGAGCACCAAGTCCCGGACCGGTTGATTCCGCGCCAGGGAAACGCCGAAGTCCCCCCGGGCCATGGACCCCATCCAGCGCACGTACTGCACCGGGAGGGGCTGATCCAGCCCCATGTTCCGGCGCACCTGCTCCATGGCCGAGGCGGAGACCCCCGGGCCGGTGTAGTAGGCCGCCGGATCTCCCGGGGCCAGATGGAGGAGGAAGAACACCCCGGTGGCCACCCCCAGGACCAGGGGGATCGACCACGCCAACCGTCGAACCAGGTAGGCGCCCACGGTGGCCGCCGGTCAGTCCGCCATCTAACGACGTCCGCGGAGGTCGACGGGGATCCACCACTCCGGCAGGTTCACCCAGTCTCCCCGTACGTCGTTGACCATCCCCTGGATCCGGTCGCTCACCCCGGCCAACCGCCGGGGGTAGTAGAAGTAGGTGAAGGGCTGCAGCTCCACCAGGAGCTCCTGGTACTCATGCCAGAGGGGAAGGGCTTCCTCCCGGTCGGTCATGAGGGGAAGGGTGTCCAGGAGCTGGTCCAGGCGATCGTTCCGGATTCCCGCCCAGCCGAAGGGCCCGTCGGCGCCTCGGGAGTGGAAGAGATCCGAATCGTCCACCCGGAATTCAGTGGCCCAGGCCATGACCACGCCGTCGAAGTTGCGGCTCCCAGGGTCGGTGATCCGGGAGATGAGGGTTCCCCACTCCAGGACCTCCTGGCGAATCTCCACCCCGATCTCCCGGAGCTGCGACTGCATGATCTGGGCGATCCCTTCCCGCTGAAGGCTTCCGGGGTGATAGGCGATGGTGAGTTCCAGGCGCTCCCCCGACTCGTTCTCCCGAACCCCGTCCCCGTCACGATCCACCCACCCCGCCTCCTCCAGGAGATCCCGGGCCTGGGCCGGGTCGTGGGAGATGGCGCCCCGAAGCCCCTCGTGGAAGGCCCAATGGAAGGGGGGAACGCCGGAGTTGGCCACCTCACCGTACCCCTGGAGGACCGCCTGCACCACCTCTTCGCGATTGGTCCCAAGGGTGAGGGCCCTCCGGACACGGGCATCGGCGAGTTGGGGCCGTCGGGTGTTCCACCCCACGAAGACGTACCCCCGGAAGGGGTAGTCCCTGAGGTGGATCCCCTCGGTCTCCAGGATCCGTGAGGCCTGGTCCGGCGGAGGGGACACGTACACATCCACACCCCCGGTAAGGAGCTCTGCCAGCAGGGTGGTCTGCTCCGGGATGGGGCGGTACACGTACCGGTCCAGGTAGGGCGGTCCCCCCAGCGCCTCGGGGAAGGCAGGGTTCCGTCGGAAGGTCCAGGAGCCGTCGGCTGCGTGATCCACGAAGACGAAGGGCCCGTTCCCAACCGGGCACCGGGTGCCGAAGGGGTGCTCCCGCAGTTCCCCGGGGGGCACGCCCTCCAGGAGATGACGAGGAAGGATGGAGGTGGATCGCCACGGGTCCATGGCGTCTGCATGGGGACGAAGTCGGAGACGGATCGTGTGGTCATCCACCACCTCGACCCCCTCGGGACCGGGGATGTAATGGGCCCAGAAGGCTGCGTTGGGGAACCCCGTCTCCGGGTCCGTGGCCCGCAGGAAGGTGAACGCCACGTCATGGGCTGTGGTGGGGGTGCCGTCATGCCAGAAGACGTCGTCCCGGAGGTGGAACACCATCTCGGTGCCATCCCCGCCCAGGGACCAGCTCCGGGCCAGGTAGGGGGCCCACTCCAACTCCTCGTCCAGACGCACCAGCGTCATCAGGTGTGCGAAGGTCTGGTGCTGGTTCCCCGCATAGTCGGTGGAAACCAGGGCGTTCATTCCTCCCGCCAGGGCTCCAGAGCCTGCGGCCACTGCGGTGCCACCGAACCGCTCTCCGGTGGGCTCCGGGAACTGCGAAAGATGGCTCGCCACCCGGGGAAGGGCCTCCTGACAGAACTCGGGCATCCCCCGAAGCGCCCGCTCCCCGGGATCGCCGGCGCATCCGGTCAACAAGGTCCCGGTCAAGAGTGCCAGGACGCCCGCCCAGAGAGGCGCGGGGAGAACTCCCTGGAAGAGCCGGGGAGGGAAGTTTCCTTCATCAGTCATCGTCGCCATGTCCATGACGTGGATTGATAGTGGGGGAGCAGCGACCTCGCCACCGCATGCTCCTCGTCGCGAAGATCGTCTCGCCTCCACTCCCCTCCGAATCGACCGGCCAGGGCGCTCTCCACGGCCCCGGCCACCGCCGGAAAGGAAACCACGCCAGCAGCGGCCCCATCCACATTTCCCGAACTCACCCCCTCCCTTCTTTCACCTTCGAGGATTTCCTGTAGCGTTACGGCGCCCTCCAACCCATGCCTCTGTGGCTGCACCCCGCTACTCACCGGTCCACCTGCGTCGGAGGTGGGAGGGGCCCGAAAGGCCTCCAGGGAGAGGGAAGGGAGGGCCAGCAGGAGCGAGCCGTGCTGCAATAGGCTCCCCTCGACCCGGGCCTGGGCACTCCCCACCAGCTTGCGCCCTGCGACCGTAACCTCGCCGGGAGCCGCCACAGCGAAACAGGCACCTGCTTCCGGTCCGGGGGATCGGCCCAGGCGGGGAGCGGCCTCCGCAGCTATGCCCAGGGAACGAAGGGCGTCGACCAGGCCGGCATTCACCTCGGCATAGGCCTCCCGCAGACCCCCCAGGCGCCGAAGGGGAAGGATGATGGAGTAGGTGAGTTCCCGGTCGTGGAGAACCTCCCTTCCACCGGTGGGGCGTCTCACCACCTCGGCACCAATGAGGGGGGCCACCGTCTCATCGTAGCGCCCCCGAGCCGGCTGGTTCCGGCCGAAGGAGAGTGTGGGACGGGCCCAGCGATAGATCCGAAGCGTGGCCTCCCCAGGCGCCCGGCAACGGGCCAGTGCCTCGTCTACGGCCATGTTCCATGCGCCACCGGCCGGGGGCTCCCGTAGGATTCGCCACCGGAGGGGAGCGCCCCCCTGTGGCCCCTCCCTCCGGGCCATACCCTCCCTTCCGGGGTCTTGCAGGGGATGGCCGGGTCCGCCTGTGGAGCTGTTCAGTTCACTCCACCGAAGCGCCGGCGTAGCTCTCCACGGGGGGACAGGCACAGACCAGGTTCCGGTCCCCATAGGCGTTGTCCACCCGCCGGACCCCGGGCCAGAACTTCTGCTCCCGGCTCCACGTGGCGGGGAAGGCCGCCTGTTCCCGGCTGTAGGGATGATCCCATTCCTCCCTGAGGACCGACTGGGCTGTGTGGGGCGCGTTCCGGAGGGGATTGTCCTCCCGGTCCAGGATCCCCAGCTCCACCTGCCGGATCTCCTCCCGGATGGAGATCAGGGCCTCACAGAAGCGATCCAACTCCTGGAGGGCCTCCGACTCGGTGGGTTCCACCATGATGGTCCCCGGGACGGGCCAGGACATGGTGGGAGCGTGGAACCCATAGTCCATGAGGCGCTTGGCCACGTCCTCCTCGGTGATCCCACTCCCCTTCCGGAAGGGCCTCAGGTCCAGGATGAACTCATGGGCTACCCGGCCGTTCCGGCCCCGGAAGAGTACGTCGAAGTGACCTTCCAACCGTTTCGCCATGTAGTTGGCGTTCAGGATGGCCACCTCGGTGGCCCGGGTGACCCCCCGGGACCCCAGGAGGGCGATGTAGGCCCAGGAGATGAGGAGGATGGAGGCGCTCCCCCAGGGAGCGGCGGATACGGGACCGATGGCCCGCTCTCCTCCGGTGGGGACCACCGGATGTCCTGGGAGGAAGGGCGCCAGGTGCTCCGCCGCGCAGATGGGCCCCATGCCGGGCCCCCCGCCCCCATGGGGAATGGCGAAGGTCTTGTGGAGGTTGATGTGGATCACGTCGGCCCCGTAGTCACCGGGGCGGCAGAGTCCCACCTGGGCGTTCAGGTTTGCCCCGTCCAGGTAGACCTGTCCGCCATGCTCGTGGATGACCTGGCAGACCTCCCGGATGTGCTCCTCGAAGACCCCGTGGGTGGAGGGGTAGGTGACCATCAACGCCGCCAGCCGACTGGAATGGGCCTCGGCCTTTGACCTGAGATCGGCCAGGTCGATGTTTCCGTCCTGGTCGCACTTCACTACCTGGACCTGCATTCCTGCCATCACGGCGGAGGCGGGATTGGTCCCGTGGGCCGACGAAGGGATGAGGCAGACGTCTCGGTGCCCCTCCCCCCGGTCCCGATGGAAGGCCCGGATGACCAGGAGTCCGGCGTACTCCCCCTGGGCGCCGGAGTTGGGCTGGAGGGAGACGGCGGGGAGGGCGGTGATCTCTGCCAGCCAACGCTCCAGATCCGCCACCACCCGCTGGTATCCCCGGACCTGCTCCATCGGAGCGAAGGGATGGACCCGGCCAAACTCGGGCCAGCTCACCGCCATCATCTCGGTGGTGGCGTTGAGCTTCATGGTGCACGACCCCAGGGGGATCATGCTGGTGTTGAGGGAAAGGTCCCGTCCTTCCAGGCGCCGCATGTAGCGGAGCATCTCTGTCTCCGAGTGGTGCCGGTGGAAGACGGGGTGCTCCAGGTACGGCGAGGTCCGGGCCCACTCCGTGGGGAAGGCGAACCCTTCCCCCAGTTCCCGGAAGAGCACTGCAGATCGGGGCGGCTCGGTCCCGACGGGAGCGAAGAGGGCCAGGAGCCCATCGAGTTCCTCGACCTCCACCGCCTCGTCCAGGGCGATCCCCAGGGTACCGTCCCCGAAGTCCCGGAGATTGACGCTCGCTTCCTCGGCCCGGCGGAGTACCGTCCCGGCGTCGGGCTCCAGGGGCCGGACCCGGATGGTGTCGAAGTAGTGCCGGGTGACCACGGTGTGCCCCATCCTCTCCAGCCCCGCGACCAGCGTCCGGGTCAGATCGTGGACCCGGAGAGCGATCCGCCGGAGACCTTCTGGCCCGTGGTAGACGGCGTACATGGACGCCATCACCGCCAGGAGCACCTGGGCGGTGCAGATATTGGAGGTGGCGCGCTCCCGGCGGATGTGCTGCTCCCGGGTCTGGAGGGCCATGCGAAGGGCCGGGTTCCCGTCCGCGTCCACGGAGACGCCGATGATGCGTCCAGGCATGCGGCGCTTGAACTCTTCCCGGGCGGCCATGTAGGCGGCGTGGGGTCCGCCGTATCCAAGGGGCACCCCGAAGCGCTGTGTGTTCCCCACCGCCACATCCGCCCCCATCTCTCCCGGAGGGATGAGGAGGGTCAGGGCGAGGAGGTCCGCCACCACCGCCACCCGGACCCCTCCCTCTCGGGCACGGGCGATCAACGGAGATATGTCCCGGATCTCCCCCTCGGTGTCGGGATAGGCCAGGAGGAGGCCGAACGCGCCGTCCCAGGGGAAATCCCCGCCGGAGGCACCGTCCGACGCATCCACCTCCACCACCTCCACGCCCAGTGCTTCGGCCCGGGTCCCCACCACCGCCAGCGTCTGGGGGTGGCAGCGGGAATCCACAAGGAAGGTGTTCCGGTCCCCGCCGGCCCCATCGAGGAAGAGCCCCATGGCCTCGGCGGCGGCGGTCCCTTCGTCCAGGAGGGAGGCGTTGGCGATGTCCAGCCCCGTCAGATCGATGACGGTGGTCTGGAAGTTCAGGAGGGCCTCCAGGCGCCCCTGGGAGATCTCGGCCTGGTAGGGCGTATACTGGGTGTACCAGCCCGGGTTCTCAAGGATGTTCCGGAGAATCACCGGAGGGGTGACGGTGTCGTGGTATCCCATGCCGAGGAAGGACCGGAAGGGTCGGTTCTCCGCCGCCAGCTCCCGCAGCCGGGCCAGGAGGCGGACTTCGGAGAGCCCCTCCTCCAGCCCATCTTCCAGGTGGAGGGGCCCCTCCATCCGGATGGAAGGTGGAACCGCATCCGCCATGAGTTCATCCATGGCATCGTACCCAAGGAAGTCCAGCATTCCCCGGATATCCCCCTCCCGGGGACCCAGGTGACGGGAAACGAAACGGTCGGTCCGTTGAAGGCTTCTTGCCTCGGCCATGGGTATCCCAAGGGGTTCTGGGTGACAAGGAGAAGGGTTGGCGATTTTCCGGGATTGAAGCGCCCCGGGCTTGCAGCGCCCCTGAAACCCCGCGCACCTCCCACCGTTCCTCGGTGGAGACCTGTCAGCCTTCCCCGACCAGCTCCCGGTACGCGGCGGCGCTCAGGAGTCGATCCAGCTCTGCCGTATCGTCCATCCTCACTCGGAGCATCCACCCCTCCCCGTAGGGATCCGCATTGACTAGCGCGGGATCATCGTCCAGGGCGGGGTTCACCTCCAGTACCTCGCCGGTGACAGGGGCGTAGAGATCGCTCACCGCCTTCACCGCCTCGATGGTGCCGAAGACATCCATTCGGGTGAAGGTGTCGCCGGCAGCGGGAAGCTCCAGGAAGACGACATCGCCCAACTCACCCTGGGCGTAGTCGGTCACCCCCACCAGGTAGACGGCCTCTTCGTCGGTGGGTTTCAGGTATTCGTGCTCCTCGGTGTAGAGCAGATCATCAGGGATTTGCGACATGCGACCTCCAGGTGAGGGGGGATTTTCCTGACGGGAATAGACGCCTGGAAGGGAGAAGCGTCAACGGGCCGGGAAGCTCGCCTTTGGGGACGGGTGGATTTCTCGGCCCGACTTCAAGAGATTTCCCCTTTCGGATCCCAGACCCCATGCGCGGTGAAGGGGCATCATACGCCCCCACGCGCTGGCTTTCACAGAACCTGAGAGAGGCTTCCATGTCCACGACCCTAGCGGATGGCACCCGCCCAGCCCTCACCTCCCTGACCGAAGAGGAGCGGATGTTCCAGGAGGCGGTTCGGGATTTCGCCCTGGCCGAGGTGGCCCCCAGGGTCTCCGCCATGGACGAGGCTCAGCAGATGGACCCGGACCTCATCGGACAGCTCTTCGAGTTGGGGCTCATGGGGATCGAGGTTCCCGACCAGTTTGGGGGCGCGGACAGTAGCTTTTTCACCTCCGTCCTGGTGGTGGAGGAGTTGTCCCGCGTGGATCCGGCGGTAGGCGTCCTGGTGGATGTCCAGAACACCCTGGTCATCAATGCCCTCCTCCGGTGGGCCAACGATGAGCAGAAGGCCCAGTGGTTCCCGAAGCTGGCCTCCGACACGGTGGGTGCGTATGCCCTTTCCGAGGCGGGTTCGGGATCGGATGCCTTCGCCCTGGCCTGCCGGGCGGAAAAGGACGGCGACGACTACATCCTGAATGGGCACAAGCTCTGGATCACCAACGGGAACGAGGCCGGGCTCTTCCTGGTCTTCGCCACGGTGGACCCCGACGCCGGCTACCGGGGCATCACCGCCTTCCTGGTACCGAAGGACACGCCGGGGTTCTCCGTGGGGAAGAAGGAGGACAAGCTGGGGATCCGAGCCTCCTCCACCACCGAGATCCTCTTCGAGAACTGCCGCATCCCCGGCTCCGCGGTCATGGGTGAGGTGGGGAAGGGCTACAAGATCGCCATCGAGACCCTGAACGAGGGGCGGATTGGTATTGGCGCCCAGATGGTGGGGCTGGCCCAGGGTGCCCTGGACCACTCCATCAAGTACGTGAAGGAGCGGGAGCAGTTCGGCCGGCCCATCGGGGACTTCCAGGGCGTCCAGTTCCAGATCGCAGAGATGGCCACCCAGATCGAGGCGGCCCGCCTGCTGGTCTACAACGCAGCGCGCCTCAAGGATGCCGGGGAGGACTTTCTCGCCCAGGCAGCCCAGGCCAAGCTCTTTTCCTCCCAGATCGCCCAGCGGGTGGCCTCCATGGCCATCGACCTCTTCGGCGGCTATGGCTTCACCCGGGAGTATCCGGTTGAGAAGCTCTACCGGGACGCCAAGATCGGCACGATCTACGAGGGCACTACGAACATGCAGCTCCAGACCATCGCGAAGCTCCTCCTCCGGTGACGCATGTCGGGACCCCGCAGGAGGCGGCAGGGGCCCACCCCGCTCGTTGGCCCACCTCCCCAGCGGGGGTCCGGTGCTCCCAACGGTGGCGCCCTGTACTTCTTCAACAGCCTTCTAGGGCTTACTCTGATGCGGTCGGGGGGGACGGAAACGGGCGCGGCCCCCCGCCGCGCCCCGTCTCCCACCCACACACGGTGGGGCGTTTTTCTTATACAACACCCCTCTAGGGATTACTCTTTTGGGGGCGGGGGGGCCGTAACCGGGCGCGGCCCCCGGCCGCGCCCCGTCTCCCTCCCACACACTTGGAAGGATTGAAGCCAATGTTGGGACTGGGTATCGGTGAGATCGTCGTCATCCTCGCCATCGTGGTGCTCTTCTTTGGAGCCAAGCGAATTCCCGAGATCGCCCGGGGGATGGGCGAGGGGATCCGGAACTTCAAGGGTGGCCTGAAGGAGGGCGACCCGCCCCCCAAGGACCGGCTGGAAGACGGGAACGGGGAATCCAGGGAGAGGGACGACGATCCGCGCTAAAGGCTCACTCTCCGGCCCGGGCTCGGAGCGGGCACCCTGGGTCCGGTTGTCGATCCTCTTCCTCACCGTCTTCGTGGACCTGGTGGGGTTTGGGATCATCCTCCCTCTCCTCCCCTTCTACGCGGATCGCTTCGGGGCATCGGGAACCCAGATCGGGGTTCTGGTCCTATCCTACTCAGCCGCCCAGTTCCTCCTGGCTCCGGTCTGGGGTCGGCTCTCCGATCGATTCGGGCGGCGCCCCATCCTCATCGTGGGACTCCTGGGATCAGCCGTCTCGTACCTGGTGTTCGCCTACGCCGGCTCCATCACCGCTCTCCTCCTTTCCCGGATCATGGCAGGAGTGGGTGGGGCCAACATTCCCGTGGCACAGGCGTATATCGCCGACATCACGCCTCCAGAGAAGCGGGCCGGGGGAATGGGGCTCATCGGCGCCGCCTTCGGCCTGGGATTCATCTTCGGTCCGGCCATCGGGGGCATCCTCGCGCCCATCGCCCCGGAGGCTCCCGGACTGGCCGCTGCGGCGCTCTGTTTCACCAATGCGATCCTGGCCCTCTTCTTCCTTCCCGAGTCCCTTTCCCCGGAGGAACGAGCCGGGCGGGTGGATCCGGCCATCTCCTTCCGGGACCGACCGTCCAGATTCCAGGAGGCCCGGGCCATCTTCCAGAACCCGGAGTTCGTCAAGATCCTCGGGGTCTCCTTCCTCTTTACCGCCGCCTTCTCCGCCATCCACCCGGTGTTCCCCCTCTTCGCAGCCGAGCGGTTCGGGCTGGACGAGCGGGGGGTGGGGTGGCTCTTCGCCTTCATGGGGACGGTTTCCGCCCTCATGCAGGGGGGAGTGGTCCGCGTTCTCGTGCCCAGGGTGGGGGAGGCAGGGCTGGTCCGTCTGGCCTCGATCCCCTTCGTATTGGGGCTTGGGGGGGTTGGGCTGGCGCCCTCCATCCCCTGGCTCCTCGTGGCGCTCTTCCTGCTTTCCGTGGGCTTCGGGGGAACGCTTCCTTCCCTGGTGAGCCTCCTTTCCCGGTCCTCCTCCGCCGCCTTTCAGGGGGGTAGCCTGGGCGTCGGCCAGAGCGTGAGCGCACTGGCCAGGATTGGGGGACCCCTAATGGGGGGAGCAGCCTGGGACCTCTTCGGGGGGCCCGGACCCTTCCTCACCGGCGCACTGGTTGCGCTCGCTGCGGCTCTCTGGGGGCTGAGCCTGCCCTCCCGGCGGGGAGGCGGCGGCGAGTCGGCCGGCGGTAGAGAGCCCCTGGAGCCCGTCGGTCCCGCCGGCCCCCCCCTCTCCTCTCCCAGCTGAAACCGGACTCCCTGATGGAATCCATGAACCACGGCGACCCCCGGCTGGACCGGATCGTCATCGTCCTGCACGAACCGCAGAACCTGGTGAATGTGGCCGGCGTGGTCCGAGCGATGAAGAACATGGGGCTCTCCCGCCTCCGCGTCGTGCGTCCTGCAGAATGGGATGCCTGGCGGATCACCGGGATCGCCCATCGAGCCGACGACGTGGTGGAGCGCACGGAACACATGGACACCCTGGAGGACGCAGTGGCCGATGCGGTGCTGGTGGTGGGGACCTCCGCCCGCCCCCGGACCGCCCAGCGGAACTACCGATATGCCAGGGACTGGGCGCACCGAATGCTGGCCCGGGCGGAAGAGGGGCCGGTGGCGCTCGTCTTCGGCCGAGAGGATCGGGGACTCTCGAATGAGGCCCTGGACCTCTGCGACGGAGTGGCCATCATCCCCACGAACCCCGACTACTCCTCCCTGAACCTGGCCCAGGCCTGTCTCCTTCTTTCCTACGAACTCTTCTTGGCAGCGCAGGGAGAGGACCGCCCCCTTCCCCGGGGCCGTCGCTCCACGGGACCGGCCTCCCGAGAGCGGATGGAAACGATGTTCGGGGCGCTGGAAGGCGCATTGACCCGCGTCGACTTCTTCAAGGCCCGGACGCCCGAGAGCGTGATGCGGACGTTCCGCACTCTCCTCTCCCGTGCGGACCCTGATCAACAGGAGGCGGGACTCGTGCAGGCCCTTGGCTTCGAGGTGCAGAACTATCTGGACCGCCACCTGCCGGCGCATTCGGCCGAGGACGGGGGGGAACCGAACCCGGAGAGACCCGTTGGGGAGACTTAGGCCCGCATCTTGCAAGCCTTGGCCAGGCCACGGACCTTCACGGCCCCTGAGGAAACCAGACAGACGAGGCACGGCACCGGCTTGGCGCCCTCCTCCGCCCACCCACTCCGGTTACAGGGAATGGCAACCAGAAGCATGGACGTGTGGGACTTTGAGATGGGTCTCCCCACAGTGGATCACCGCTACCGGGTCCTGCTCGGAGTGGGTCGGGCACTGGCTGGCGTTCTCCAGGAGGGGGAGATCTATGCCGCCATCCATCGAGAGACCGCTCGGGTGCTGGAGACAGACGGCTTCTACATCGCCCTCTACCAGCAGGAGAGCGATCGGGCTGAGGTGGTGTACTGGTCAGACCAGGGGCGAGCGAGTTGGAAGCCCGTGGTCTTTCGCGGTTCCTCAAGCGAGGTTCTCGCGAGTGGTGAAGGGGTGCTCGTGGAGGATCGCCTTGGAGATCACTCCCTCCTCCTTCTGGGCGACACGGAGTCTGGCGCAACCCGCTCAGCCATCTCGGTCCCCCTGCGCATCGGGAACCGTGTGATCGGAGTGATCTCGGTTCAGAGCTATCGGGCCGGGGCCTACGATGCGGAGGAATTGGAGCTCCTTCAGGGGATTGCCGACGTGGCCTCGGTGGCGATCCAGAACTCCCGTCACATGTCGGAGCTTGATCGTCGGCGGCGAGAGGCGGAACGAGTTCTGGAATTGGCCCGGACCTTCACCTCCTCCCTCGACGACCGGGAGGTGCTCCGGCGGATCGTGGATGCGGCCCGCGAACTCCTCGCCTCTGAAGGCGCGGCGGTCTGGCTCCTGGAAGAAGAGGGCATCCGCATCGGGGCCTCTGCCGGTCGCACCGGACCACCTGAAGGAGCCTACTTCCCCCTGGAAGGACAACTGGTGCGGATGGTGCTGGAGGAGCGAGAGACGGTCATTGTAGACGACCTTCCTGCCACTGAACTCCTTCCGCTGAGCTTCCGCCGACGGCTGAAGGGAGAGAGCGCCCTGGTGGTCCCCCTTGTTTCGGGAGAGCGGGTCATCGGAGGCATCTCCGTGGCATCGGAGGCCCCCCGCAGCTTCCAGCGGGAAGAGGCCCGCCTCCTGCAGCGGCTGGCCGGCCACGCGGCGCTGGCGCTGGAGAATGCCCATCTGCACGCCCGTCTCCGCGCCCTCTCACTGACGGACCCACTCACCGGACTTCCCAATCGACGCCACCTGGAGCTCCATCTCTCCCAGGAGTTTGCCGCGGCACGCCGGGGCCGACCGCTCTCCATGGTCCTCTTCGACCTGAACGACTTCAAGCGGTACAATGACACCATGGGCCACCTGGCCGGCGACGAGGCGCTCCGTGCCGTGGGAGAGGTCCTTTCCGGGGAGACACGTGCCATGAACCTGGTGGCTCGGTATGGGGGAGATGAGTTCGTGGCCGTCCTCTCCGACACCTCCGCGGAAGGTGGCCGGCTCTTTGCCGAGCGGGTGAAGGGCCGACTCCGGAAGCATCCTGTGGTACGGGATGCGGACCTCTCCTTCTCCGCCGGGGTCGCCGAATTCTCCGACGCCATGGTGGAGGTCCGGGAACTCGTGGAAGCGGCGGACCGGAATCTCTACCAGGCCAAGGCGGCTCGCTCGGCGAAGCGGGAGGCTGCTTCGTGAGTCTTCCCTCCCCCGCCGAACTGCTGACCTTCGCCGAGGACATCGCCCTCCAGGCGGGCGAGATCACCCTCCAGTACTTCGGCGCCAGGGTGGAACACCAGGAAAAGGGAGACGGCACCCCGGTCACGCTGGCTGATCGCGCCGCGGAAGAGGCGCTTCGTCGACGCATCACAGAGCGCTATCCGGAGCACGGCATCCTCGGCGAGGAGTTTGGGGAGAAGCCGGGCCGAGCACCCGTTCGCTGGATCCTGGATCCCATTGATGGCACCCGTTCCTTCATGCGCGGCGTCCCGCTCTATGCCGTCCTCATCGGCGTGGAGGTGGAGGGGGAGCCGGTGGTGGGCGTCGCCCACTTCCCCGGCCTCTCCGAGACGGTGGCGGCGGCCAGGGGTCAGGGGTGCCGGTGGAACGGCCGTCCCTGCGGCGTCTCCTCCCAAGCGGAGCTGGGAAAGGCCCTCGTGCTCACTACCGACCCTGTGATGGCGCGGAGGAGCGCAGTGGGGGAGGGGTGGGACCGCCTCTCTGCCGCATGCGAGTACACCCGGAGTTGGGGGGATGCCTACGGACACGCCCTGGTGGCCACAGGCCGTGCCGAGGTGATGGTGGACCCGGAACTCTCGTCCTGGGACTCCGCCCCCCTCCTTACCATCCTCACGGAAGCCGGCGGCCGTTTCACCGACGTGAAAGGCCGGGCCACCATCCATGGCGGCTCCGGCCTTTCAACCAATGGCATCCTTCACGAGGCAGCCCTGGCGTTCCTGCAGGACTGACCGACCAGCTTCACACTGTGGAGCGGAACGCTGGTTTCTCTGGCGGAGGCGCCCCTTCGGCGCTCCTGCCCCGGCTCAGAGCCCCCGCGCCTGCTCCCGACGGCCTCGCTCAGGGGTCGCCACTACGACGTCCCCTTCCTCGTCCAGCATCAACTCCGCCTCCAGGCGCTCGGCCTCATAGGGCGGCTGCCAGATCTGGACCACCGGAAAGGTGGAAAGGAACCACCGCACGCTGGCGACGAAAATCCCGAGGAAACCGATGGCGATGAGTGGCTCCCAGAGGGTGATGGTGGGGGTGCCCGGGACATGGAGAGAGGGTGCGATCAGGAGCCACCGCTCCATCCAGAGGCCGACCAGGGCGATGAGGGCGATGCTACCCAACCAGCGGGGGTTCATCTTCGGCTGCCGCCCGATGAGACCCGCGAAAGGGACCACGAAGCAGAGGAAGATCACGAGCAGGGAAAGGGGACCCCATTCCGCGCCGGACCGGTGGATGATCCACTCCTGCTCCCAGGGAAGCTTCCCGTACCAGATAACGATGTACTGGGAAAAAAACAGGTACGCCCAGAAGATCGAGAAGCCGAACACCAGCTTCCCCATGTCGTGTTTCTGATAGGGGCCGATGTGCTCATCGTAGAAGGGATCCGACCGCTTCAAAAGCACCATGGCCACAACCGTGGCGCAGATCCCTCCCCAGAAGGCGGCCATGAAGAACCACCCCGGGAAGAGGGTGGAGAACCAGTGGGGCTCCAGGGTCATGGCCCAGTCAATGGATACGAAGGAGAGGACCACGGCATAGAGAATGGCCACCGCCGGCGCGAGCCGCTTGAGCTTCTCCCAGCTCCGGGCCTCTTCTTCCGCCTGTCCCAGCCAGTTCCCGGCGATCCGCTCCCGCCAGCGGGCCCGTCCCGCGTCGCCCCCCTCATCCGCCTGGCGCCCTGGCCCCAGATCAGGGCGCAGCATCCAGTAGATGAAGAGGAGCATGATCCCGAACAGGATCACCGGCGAGATCAGGTTCCGGGTGATAAGGAAGGGGATGTTGAGGTAGGCGGCTTTGGCCTGGACGATCTCATCGTAGGCCATCTTCTCGATCCAGGGGAAGTAGCTTTCCCGGAGCCGCAACATGGGCAGCATGAGAAGGTACGAAAGGGGGAGGAAGGCCCCGAATGCGATCGCAACGCGGCGGATGGACCAGTTCCACTTCGCCTTGACGATGACCGTCACGACGGACAACAGGACCGCACCCGCAGCGATCCCGGTGAAGAACAGCCAGTTCGCCACGTAGGCCTGCCACGCCCGATCGGGATTCGAGGCCAGGAGTGCAAAGAAGGCCAGGGCCCCGACTGCTACCATCCCGCCCAGGAGGAGCGAGGTCCCCCGGGAGCGGGGGAGGTACCGGGGCTGGATCTCGGAAGGAACGGGAATCTCATGCATCGTTCGGTCCTCAGTCCTGCCCGGCCGCGCCGGACGCGCCCTCGGCCGGTGCCTGGGGAAGAGTCCCCTGCAGTTCGCGCACGTAGTTCACCACGTGCCACCGATCGAAGTGTGTAAGCTGGTGTCCGTATCCGGGCATCAGGCCGCGCCCCACCCGGATGACGGAGTAGAGAAAGCCGTCGGAATAGTTGGTCACGTGGGGAGCCACCAGCGACCAGGGCGGAATCCCCGCCTGGGTCACCGGCCCCTGTCCGTCACCGTTCTCGGCGTGACAGGGAACGCAGGCCCGATCGTAGAGCACCCTTCCTCGTTCCAGGGAAGCGGCGGAGGGGGCGACGGGGTTCTGCAGGTTCGTGATCTCAGGGACGGCGTCCGGCTGTCCCATGGCCTGGAGGACCATCATCTGGGTGATTGGCGGAGGCATGGGCACGCCCTCCGGCTGTCCCACGTTCACCTCACCCTCGGCCCCGGGAAAGTTGCCCGAGGCAAAGGGGACCGACCCGACTGCGGGACTGCGGGGTTCCTGTTCGTATGCCCCCAACGATGGCTGGCTGCGCATGGACCGCCCGAAAATGGAGACGATGAGGTCATCCATCGGGCTGCAGGCCGCGCTCGTAGCCACCAGGAGAAGGAGGACGCCGGCCCTCTGGACGCCCTTCATTGTCGCTCTTCCATCAACCATGGGATCTCCCATCCGGGTCGTCCTCCAGCAGGGCCGGCCCGTTCGATTCCAGAATCTGACGCGCCTGGGCCAGGCGATCGGCCGGGGCGGTCACGTACACGCCGAAGCGACCCGCTGACAACTCGGGGTCGTAGACGACGGTGGATTTCAGCTCCGGGATCCTCATATGCCAGAGAACCCCGATGACCGTGAAGAAGGCCCCGAAGAGAATCGTCATCTCGAAGGTGGGGATGACGTAGGCCGGAATGGAAAGCACGGGCTTTCCACCGGTGATGAGGGGCCAGTCCAGGCTCGCATAGACCGTGAAGGCCAGGCCCGTCGCCGCTCCCGTGAGCCCGCCCACCAGGGCAAAGAGGCGCACCGGGCTGGCCCCGTACCCCAGGGCTTCCTCGATATGGTGCTCCGGGAAGGGGGAGAAGGCCGTGATCTCTTCGAACCCCTCGGCCCTCAATTCCTTGATGGCATCCACCGTGTCGTCCAGGTAGTCGTAGGATGCCAGGACCCCCTGTCGATCCGTCCCAGGCGCGGCGCTCATGACGACACCTCCTTGGTCCGCTTGGGCCTACCGCGCATGGGCGGCGGGAGCACTTCCTTGATCTCGGCGATGGCCACCGGCGGGAGCATCCGGATGAAGATGAGGAACCAGAAGGAGAACCAGGCGAAGCTCCCCACCATGATCCCCATCTCCGTCACCGAGGGCCGGTAGACGTTCCAGGCGAAGGGCATGAACTCCGTCGCCAGGGAAGTGGCGATGATGACGAAGCGCTCGAACCACATCCCGATGTTGATGAAGATGGTGATGACGAAGAGCGCGGCGATGGAGTGCCGGACCCGCCGGAACCAGAGTAGGATCGGGATGAAGCCGTTGCAGATCAGCATGATCCACGTGGCCCACCAGTAGTGCCCGAAGAGTCGGTTCCAGAAGAGCCGTCGCTCCGGGTCCTCACCTGAGTACCACGCCATGAAGAACTCAACGAGGTAGGCGTAGAAGACGATGAGGCCGGTGAGGAGAATGAGCTTGGCCATGGCATCGAAATGCCGGACCGTCAGGTACTTCTCCAGACCGAAGATCTTCCGGATGGGGACCATGAGGGTGATCACCATGGCCACCCCGGAGAAGATGGCGCCGGCCACGAAGTACGGGGCGAAGATGGTGGCGTGCCATCCGGGCACGATCCCCATGGCGAAGTCCCAGGACACCACCGAGTGCACCGAGATCACCAGGGGGGTCGCCAGGGCCGCCATGAAGAGGTAGGCCTTTCCGAAGTGATGCCACTGCCGATCTGTCCCCCGCCATCCGAAGGAGATGGCCTTGTAGATCTTCTGCCGGATGGACCCGGGCTTCGCCTGGTCCCGGGCCGCGGCGATGTCGGGGATCAGCCCCAGGAGGAAGAAGAGGGAGGAGACCGTGAAGTAGGTGGTCACCGCGAACACGTCCCATACCAGGGGCGAGCGGAAATTCGGCCACAGCATCCGCTCGTTGGGATAGGGGAACAGCCAGTAGGCGTGCCAGACCCGCCCCACATGGATGAGGGGGAAGAGACCCGCCGTCATGACGGCGAACACCGTCATGGCCTCTGCAGCTCGGTAGATGGACTGGCGCCACCGGGCCCGGAAGAGGTAGAGGATGGCGGAGATCAGTGTGCCGGAATGGGCAATACCCACCCAGAACACGAAGGTGGTGATGTAGGCCCCCCACCCCACCGGCGTGTTCAGGCCGGTGAGCCCGATCCCGTTGATGATCTGGTTCCCCCAGGAGAAGGCCAGAAGACCGATCCCGGCCACCGAGAGGCCGAAGAGGATCCACCACCATTTCCCCGGGGGGGACAGGATCTTGAGGACGTCGGTGTTGACCTCCCCGTACGTCGTAACGTCGGGGTGGGTCTGCGCCCCCCGCCCAACTTCAGTTTCGCTTGCCGTCGCCATTCGCTTCCTCACGCGTCCGATCTCCCGCGGCCCGGCAGGGCCAACGGAGACCTCAGACGTGGATGTCCTTCACGGGATGGAAGGTGACCTTCCGCAGATAGTTCACCGCCGGCTGGGTGTTGATGAGCACATCCAGCACGCGGTAGGTACGCTCACTCTGGGATACCTGGGCCACCCGCGACTCGGGGTCCCGGATGTTCCCGAAGACGATGGCCTCCGCGGGGCAGCTCTGCTGACACGCCGGGACCACATCTCCCTCCCTCAGCCCCCTCTGCTCCAGCGTCGCCCGGTTCTCGGCCTGGCGGATCCGCTGTACGCAGAAGGAGCACTTCTCCATGACCCCCTCGGAACGAACCGTGACGTCGGGGTTGTACTGCCAGTTCATGGGCTCCGGCACATCCGAGTATCCGTACCAGTTGAAGACCCGGACCTTGTAGGGGCAGTTGTTGGCGCAATACCGGGTGCCCACACACCGGTTGTAGATCTGCGCGTTGAGCCCGTCCGGCGTATGGTAGGCTGCGTAGACGGGGCAGACCGGCTCACACGGGGCATTCCCGCAGTGCTGGCAGAGCATGGGGAGGAACCGAATGTCCACCGGCCCCGGCTGGGAAGCGTCCACCGTCTCGTAGTAGCGCTCCATCCGGATCCAGTGGAGGTCCCGGCCCATCATTAGCTCCTGCTCACCCACCCAGGCCACATTGTTCTCGGACTGGCAGGCCGTGATGCAAGCCGAGCATCCGGTGCACTTGTCCAGGTCGATGGCCATGGCCCAGCGGGCCAGGTTCTCGTGGTCTGCGTAGTCCCCGTAGCGGGCGCCCGCCAGTGGGAAATCCTCCGGGCGACCCTCGGTTGGAACCGGGACGAACCCGCCCATCCCCTGCAGTTCCTGAAGGTCGTGGCCGCCGTAGTCGTCACCATGGCCATTCCCCAGGGCAGCCAACTGCACCGCCGGGGTGATGGGCCGATCGAAGGTCTGGGTCTCGCCCTCGATGGTGGCCAGACGCCGCCGGCGACCGGTGGTTTCCACCGACACCCGGGTGCCCAGAAGGACCAGGGAGCCGGACGGCTGCTCCACCTGGGCATCCAGGAGATCCATGGCGTTCACGCCCTTTCCATCGGCGTAACGTCCGTAGTTCTCGTGCCCCGCCCCCATGGCCACGGCGACCGTGTCCGGACGGATTCCGGGATAGAGCCAGACCGGAACCTCCACCTCTCCGTGGGAGGTGCGGAGCCGGACGATGTCCCCCCGTCGGATCCCCCGCTCACGGCCGGTGTCCGGGTGCATCTCCACCCAGGAATGCCAGCCAATCTTCGAAACCGGATCAGGGAGCTCCTGGAGCCAGGGGCGGTTCGCGCCCCGCCCGTCGCCAAAGCGGGGCGAGGGATAGACCACCAGGGCCAGATCGTCGTCGCTTCCCTCCAGAGTGGGCGCGTCGAAGGTCAGGGCCCGGTCGGGGGCCTGCAGGACCGCCTCAGGGAGGGCCTCAGCCGGGAACTCGGCCAACCCTGTGCGAAGCACTTCGCGCCAGAACTCCTGGAAGGTTCCTCCCGGAGATCCGGCGGCGGCATGTAGATCGCTCCAGCGGTTCTGGAGATAGTCGTGGAAGGTCTCGGCTCCGGCGTCGTGGCCCAGCCTCCGGAGCACCCCCAGGAGGAGATCCCCGCAAGGCCGGCTATCGAAGTGGGGGACCGGCTGCATCACCGGCTGCTGCACCGTCCAGGTTCCCGGGCGGGGATTGGAGTCGCCCCACGTCTCCAGGTAGTGGCGATCCGGCAGGATGAGATCGGCCAGCGCCGCAGTCTCATCCATCTGCGGCGTGATGGCCACCTTGAAGCCCACATTCCCCAGGGCGGAACGGAAGCCTGTACCCTCGGGCAGGGAGTAGGCGGGGTTGGTGCCGTGGATGACCACGGCCTGGAGCGTCCCGGCCGCCATTTCCTCAATGGCATCCGCCAGCTCCTGATAGCTGGAGGAGGGCGCCGCCAGATCCGGGTGGGCGAAGTGGACCGTGGTCCCCACGGCCCCCGCCACCCCGTTCAGAACCAGGGCCGCCAGATTCGAAGCGGTGGCATTCACATGGTGCCCGGCCACGCCTGGACCCAGGATCAGGGGTGCGTTGGCCGACGCCAACTGGTCCGTCAGCTCCTGGAGGGTTTCCACCGGGACGCCCGCCTGAGAAGCCGCCCCCTGGAGATCATAGGCGCGGAGAAGTTCGCCGAAGGGACCGGCATCGCCACCCCGCTGGGCCAGGGCCGAAGCCAGGGCAAGGGCCACCACCCCCTCCGAGCCCGGGCGGATGGGGAACCAGTCGTCGGCGTTCTGCCCCGTGAGGGAGAGGCGGGGCCCCAGGAAGACGAAGCGCGCCTTTTCCCGGGTGCCGTCATCCACCCCGGAGGACCGGGCGAAGCCCCGGGCATGCTCCACCGGGGAAAGCCAGGTTTCCAGGAAGTCGGCACCGAAGGAGACGATGAAGTCCGCGGCTGCGAAATCGAAGGTGGGAACCTCGTCCCGGCCGAAGGCGATGCGCGCCGCCTCTCGGAGCGGCGCCTCGGACAGGGCCTCGTATTCAACCCGGCGCCCCCCGGTAGCCTCCGCCACCTCGTCCATGAGGCGGGACAGCGTGGGGCCTGTGCGGCCCGAGAGGAGGAGGAGGTTCGAGCCCGCTCCTCCCACGCCGTCTGCCAGGAACGCCTCGGCCTCGTCCCAGGAGATGGGTTCGAAGTCATCGCCGTTGCGCCGAAGAGGCTGCCGGATGCGGTCCGGATTGTAGAGGGCCTGGAGCCCCGAATGTCCCCGGGCGCAGAGAGCCCCCTGGGAAACGGGGTGGTTCGGGTTGCCCTCCAGCTTGATGGCCCGACCCTCCATGGTCTTCACCCAGACACCACAGCCGGCGGAGCACTCTCCGCAGGCCGAAGAATACCAGGTGGCGATTCCGGGGGTGATTTCCTCGGGCGGGATGACGTAGGGGATGAGCTTCTCCACCTGATCGGTGGAGCATCCCACGAGGCCTGCGCCGGCCCCGGTCACCCCGAGCACCTTCAGGAAGTCGCGCCGCTTGATCCCTTCACTCATGAACGTCCCTCGATGATCCGTTCGCCGGGGAGAGGCCCCCGGAACACGTCCGCCCCGATCAGGCCCTGAGGCCCCGGGGCGGGGGTCGTGGTCAGTAGTGGCAGACGGTGCAGTCTCGCGAAGCACCCATCTCCAGATGGCAATTCAGGCACCAGCCCATGGTGAGGTTCTGGTTGACCTCCTGGATCACACCCATCTCCGCCACGTTCCCGTGACAGGCGGCGCAATCCACCCCACCGGCGATGTGCCGCATGTGGGGGAACTGGACGTGGTCCGCCACCTTGTAAATGCGGTTCCAGGGGATGGCCTCACCCCGGTTGTAGTAGTCCCGGAGGCGGGTGATCTCCTCGGGGTTCTCCTGGCCGGAGATGACCGTATGACACCCCATGCAGGTCGACATGGGCGGGATTCCGGCGGCGGAAGCCCGTTCCACGGAGAAGTGGCAGTACTGGCATTCGATCTGGTACTGGTCCGCGTGGATGTTGTGGGGGAAGGCGATGGGCTGACCGGAAGGCCCGACCTCAGGCTCCGCTGCCTCCTCCACCTCCTGACCTCCAGCTTCCTGTCCGTCGGCGCTGCGGGTCAAGCCGAAGCCCAGGGCTCCGAAAACCATGAGCGTCGCCATCGAGAGAAGGAACCACTTCGTCTTCATAACCGTGATTTCTCGGTCTGAGTTCGGGCAGGAAAGCGGATGACGGGCTGCGGAGCAACCAGGCACGCGGGACCCCGCAGAGGGACCCTTCCCTGAAACGCGGCCGGAACTTATCGGGGCTCGCTCCACCCTGTCAACGGCGCTCCCGGCGGATTTGCGCCGCGGTTGCAGCGAATATGGTTATCGCAATGGTGCTCGGTGGCCCTGGGTATGCCCTCACGTTCCGTCAGGGCATTGCGGATCCGGAGGGCAGGCTCGGTGGCGTCGCCGGCCTCAGGGTGCCGAAGTCTCGCCCGGATGGCCCGGTTGTCCGGGAAGCAAGGGGATCCCAGATTCGGCGCATGAGCATGCCTTCAGATGGATCCCACCTTCTTCCTCCCCCCTGGGGGCGGTTGGAACTCCCCGTCGAAACGACCCTCCGCCACCGGATCGGCCCCCGGGACCACTGGTTCGCCTTCAGGGATCGTGAGATCCAGGTGGCCTCGGCTCCCGTCCCGGAAGGGGAGGCGACGCCCACTCCAGAGCCGCCGGAGGGGGTGGAGTGGGCCCGATGGGCTGTCCCCGGCGAAGGACGCAGCGTGGTGCTTCGACCGACTCTCCCGAATCGCTCGGTCGTCCTCCAGCCGGAGCTTCCTTTCTCCCTCCTCCCCCGAGCCGAGGCCCGGATCTACGTTCGGATCCCCCTCTGGATCCGTGTGGAGATGGCCGATCCGGAACGGAGCCTCCTGAGCGAAGTCCCCACCGTGGACCTCTCCGACACCTGGTGGGGAAGCTTCCTGGAGGGCGACCTCTGCTACTGGCTTCCCACGCACGCCCGGCGGGAGATGCGCGCCGAGCTCATCCAGCCCTATCTGGCCATCTGCCCCCTCCTCCTGGTGAATCGCTCCGGCACGGATCTCCGGGTCGAAAAGCTGGCCTTTCGCGTCGCCCATCTCTCCCTCTTCGCCCACCGGGGTGGACTCTGGGCCGATGAATCGGTGGTCCGCTATCAGGGAGAAGCGGAGGGGAGCCAGATCGAGATCACCGGGAAGCCCCCGCCGGAGGCCTCCGGCGCTATCCGGGTGGCCGACCCCCGGATTCCCGTGTCCCGGGGGTTCACCGCCCGTACCTTCGCCCGGTTGCTGGCCTTCCCGGGACTGGGAGGAGGGTCATGAGTGCCGTGCCCTTTCTCCTCGCGGCCCTCCTGGCCCAGGCCGCCCAGGCCCCGGAACTGGGGTTGTGGGAGCGGATCTTCCGGCCCGAGAACCCCTTCCTCCTGGTCCGGGCGGGCGCCTGGCTCTTCATCGGGATTCCGATGATCCTGGCCGTGTCTCGCTGGGTCCAGGCGGTGGTGGGAAAGCGCTATTCGCTCCAGCAGGGGTTGGTGGCCGGGAAGCTGGTGCTCTATCCTGGCCTCCTCCTCATCCTGGTTACGGCCCTCCAGGAACTCCAGTTCTCCCTCACCCCTCTCCTGGGTGCGGCGGGAATCGTGGGGATCGCGGTGGGCTTCGCCTCCCAGACCTCCGTCTCCAATGTCATCTCGGGGTTCTTCCTCATTGCGGAGAAGTCCTTCGAGGTAGATGACGTCATCCAGGTGGGGAGCACCACGGGACGCATCCTCTCCATCGACACCCTCTCGGTGAAGCTCCGGACCTTCGACAACCGGTACATCCGGATCCCCAACGAGACGCTGGTGAAAAGCGAGGTGGTGAACATCACCCGCTTTCCCATCCGTCGCCTGGACCTGAACGTGGGGGTCGCCTACAAGGAGGACATTCCCAGGGTGCGCACGCTCCTTCTGGAGGTGGCACGGGACAACCCCCGCTCCCTCATGGAGCCCGAGCCGGTGGTCTTCTTCGATGCCTACGGTGACTCCTCCCTGGACCTCCGCCTCACCGTCTGGGCGACCCGCGAGAACTTTTTCGCTCTGAAGACCTCCATGCTGGAGCGGATCAAGGCCCGGTTCGACGCGGAAGGGATCGAGATCCCCTTCCCCCACCTGAGCCTCTATTCCGGCGAGGCGACGGGCCCCTTCCCCTTGCGATTGGTTCCCGACCCGGAGACGGCGGACGATCCGGTGGAGGGAGGCGCGGAGGGACCGGAGGCCCCGGCTGAGGGTGCCGCAGGAGAAGGTCCCGGGACGGAAGCAGCGGAACCGCCTCCCGCCCAGGAGGATGCCTGGCAGGAGGATCCCCGCCGGGAGAAGGAGTCGAAATGAGGGGGACTGTACTTCCCCCGGGCCTCTGTGGTACCCTACCGGTATGAGCACCGGCACCCCATCCTCCGACGACGCCCTGCCCTCCACGGGTCAGCATCTGGCCACCGTGAGCCACGTGGGACGGTTCTGGGACGTCTACCTGGAGTTCGAGGACGACCCCCGTCACATGGACCGCTACCGCGCCCTCCTGGCCTACTCCGCGGCAGACCGCGCCGAAGGAGAGGAGACGCTCCGCACCATCCCCATCATCGTGGAACCCTCCTACGAGGAGGCGGTGCACAAGGCCCGGCGCCTCGAGGACCACCAGTTGGTGGCCTTCCTCCGATCCATGCTTCCCTGACCCCCTTCGGTCCACCCGGGAATCCATCGGCGACCCTGACCGTCACCCCTCCCGGACCCACCTCCAGAGTTCCGGAAGAGTGGGGCGTTTCCCCTGCATGAGAATCCCCACCCGGTAGATTCGGCCCGCCACCCAGGCCACCACCGCCAGCGCCCCGACCATCCCCACCACCGAGATTCCCGCCTGCCAGGGTGGAGCCGCATCCACTGCGACCCGGGCGAACATGAGGATGGGGGAGAAGAGGGGGAAGAGGGAGAGGACCGTGGCCAACCTCGATTCCGGATCCTCCAGTACGGGAAGGAGGAAGAGGAAGGGAACCAGGACCACCATCACCACGGGGAGCTGGAGCTGCTGGGCTTCCTCCTCGGTGGAGCACATGGCTCCCACCGCAGCGAAGATGGAAGCGTAGATGAAGTAGCCCAGGAAGAAACAGATCAGGAAGAAGACCACCAGGCCCCACCCCGGCAGGAAGACAGGGACCTGGTCCAGGATCCCCGTCTCCGCCACCAAGGGAAGGAGGGCGGCGGCACCCAGGGTGAGGAGGAGAGCACCGAAGACGACCCAGATGAGGAGCTGGGTGAGGCCCACGGCACCCACCCCCAGGATCTTCCCCAGCATCAGCTCCCAGGGCCGGACCGACGAGAGGATCACCTCCACGATTCGCCCCGTCTTCTCCTCCAGGACGGAACGAAGGACCATGGCGCCATAGACCAGAAGGGCGAAGTAGAGGATGAAGGCCCCTGCGACCCCCAGCACCACCCCCGCCAGGTCGCGGGTCGGGTCCGACTCCTCTCCCACGAACACCACCTCCAGTGACCCGCCGGCCAGGAGGCTCACCATCCCCGCCTCGGCTTCCCCACGGAATCGGTGTTCCATGGCTGCCTGGCCCACCGCCTGCTGGAGGGTGACCCTGCGAAACGCCGAGGGTCCCTCCTCGCCCCACCACACGGCACGACCGTTTCGAAGGGTCTCCTCGTCCACCACCAGGACGCCACGGAGCTCCCCGGCAGCGACCCGATCCAGGGGGGGCACTCCAGCCTCGAGGGGATCGCCCACCTCCTCGGCTGTCAGGGCCTCCACCCGGAACCCCATTTCCGCCAGTCGGGGGATCAGCGTTGCCGCGAGCTCACCCGTTCGGTCCACCACGCCGATGCGGAGTTCCGCGTCCGCCGCCCGGGTCCCCAGCCATGCCGAAAGGGCAAGGAAGCCCATGAAGAGGAGGGGCGCCAGGAGGGTCCCGATGACGAAGGGCTTGCTCCGCACCCGGGTGAAGTACTCCCGGCCCACCACCGTGGAGAGGGCGCTCACGGGGAATCCGGGCCCGGGTCGCCGGTGTGGCGAACGAAGATCTCATGAAGGCGGGGCTCCACCTCCTGGAATCGGGTGATCCGTGCGCCGCTGCCCACCGCCCGGGCCAGGACCCCTTGGGAGTCGGCGCCGGGTCGGAGACGGAGCCGGAGCCCGGTAGGGGTCTCTTCCACCCCCTCCACGTCGGGTCCCTGCGCCCAGTCCGCAGGACCCTGGAAGTCCACCGCCACCACCCCCATCCGCTGGGCCCGCTTCAACCCCTGGAGGTCCCCGTCCAGGACCTTCCGGGAACGCGATATGAGGCATACCCGCTGGCACAGCCGCTCCGCCTGATCCATGAGGTGGGTGGAGAAGAGAATCGTGGTGCCTCGTCCGTGGAACTCCCGGACGATGGCCTCCAGGAGGTCCTGGTTGATGGGGTCCAATCCGGAAAAGGGCTCATCCAGGACGAGGAGCTCCGGTTCGTGGAGAACCGTCCCGACGAACTGCACCTTCTGCTGCATCCCCTTCGACAGGTCCTCCACCCTCCGATGACTCCACGCCCCCAGATCAAGGCGCTCCAGCCATTCCGACGCCCGTTTCGTCGCGGTGGGGCGGGAGATGCCCCGGAGACGGGCCAGGAAGACAAGGTGATCCCGGACCTTCATCTTCCGGTAGAGTCCCCGTTCCTCGGGGAGGTACCCCACCCGCTCCCGACGCGTCCGTCCGGGGTCGTCGCCGAAAAGGCGCACCCGGCCGCGATCCGGCCCCAGGATCCCCATGATCATGCGAATGGTGGTGGTCTTTCCCGATCCATTCGGGCCCAGCAGACCATACACCGTCCCCCGGGGGACCTCCAGGTCCAGATCCGAAACGGCCCGGAAGTCCCCGAAGCTCTTGGAGACCCCCTCGAGCCGGACGGCGAACCCCGGAGCGACCCTGACCGGGCCTTCCGGACGGACGGTTGGCGGAGAGAGGCCGATCTCGGCCGGGGGGAAGTCCATGGATGGCGAGGGTCGTGTGAAGGGGGCCAGAGCCGGGAACGAGGCGCTGGGCCGGGGCCCTGACCCCGACCTCAAGCCGTACTTCCACCCCCCTGGGGACCGGGAGATCCCGGAGGGTGAGGCTTTGATCTGGCCTCAAGACGCGGTTTCGATCTACATTTGTTCTTCTGTCGGAACATCGACGCATCCCCGGACAATCGAGGAAGGAGACTGGATGGCCATCTTCCGGACACGCTACTACGGCGAAGTGAACGTCGGCGTCGGCGGGCGGATCACGATCCCGCAGGACATGCGGGATGACCTGGGCATCGAGGAGGGTGACATTCTCACCGTCCGGGTGGAGGAGAATTCGTCCGGTACCCGCCAGATGGTGATGTGGCGGTCGGAGCAGCAAGCCGAGGAGTGAGGAGGTGTCGGGGGAAGGGTGCGTTCCTCCCTCAACCCTCTCCCAATGGGCGTTCCGAGCCCAGGGTCTGATCCAGCACCGCCCGAAGACCCGGATCGTCTGCCGTGATGGGCCCCAGGTGTCGCCAACGGATGATCCCCTCCCGGTCCACCAGGACGGTCAGGGGAATGCCGTAGGCCCCGAAGGTGGTGGAAACCCGCTCCGCCGGATCCCGTACGATCTGGAAGTCGACCCCCAGATCGTCGAGGAATGTGCGCACCGCCCGGTCCGACCCGGCGGCGTCCACACTCACACCTATCACCCGAAGTCCGGATTCGAAGAGTTCCCGATGGAGGCTCTGGAGTTCGGGCATCTCCATGCGGCAGGGGGGACACCAGGTGGCCCAGATGTTCAGGAGCACCACCTCTCCCGCCAGTTCGGCCAGGACGAAAGAATCCCCGTCCAGCGTTTCCGCACGATACTCCGGCGCGGGCTGTCCCGTCGCCGCCGGGGGCCGGAAGTCGGTGCCGCATCCGGCCAGGGCCGGAACGAGGAAGGCCAACGCCAGCGTCCTGCGCGCCCGGCAGCCTGCATCAAGCCTTGATCCCGACACCCCTACCGAAGCACTCATGACCCGGGCACCGCGGCGGTGGCCACCCGTACCCGGGAGGAAGCACCGGAAGGGTCTCCCGCCTCGGTCCATGCGAAGACAAGGCGATCTCCTCCCCGCACCATCCGGGGAAAGCCGCTGGCCCGGGCCTCGGTGGAGACGGCCACGGTCCGGGCATCGCTTCGCTCTCCTGCTGCGGTGACCCGGCGGACCCTCACCTCCGCCGCCCCCTCCGTCCGCTCCAGCCAGGACACCAGGACATCCTCCGATTCACCGGGTTCGGTGGGGTCCAGGAGGACCAGCGCCACCCGTCCCGCCGGATCCCCGTCGTCCACCCGGATGGGCGCATCGAAGGTCCGCCCTCCGTCCTCGGAGAAGGCCACCTTCACCCTGGGCCGATCCCCCTCGGCGGTGAACCACGCCACCGCCACGTTCCTTCCTTCCGCCGCCACCATGGGCCCGTTGACCGGACAGGCGGGGATGGTCCAGCCATCCTCATGAACGGGGGCGGGATCGCTCCAGACGCCGTCCTCCAGACGGACGATGGAGATGTCCCTCACCTCCTCCGGGGAGCGATCGCGGTAGACCACCACCACGCCGTCCCGGGTCCGGGCGGCGGAGGTCTGGCAGCAATCACACACGCGGTCGTCCAGCAAAACCTCGGGTCCCAGCGCCTCGGGTGTGGCGTCCGGGCCCAGGGTGGTGAAGCGGAGCGTCATTTCGGGATCGTCAGGCTGGGATTCGTACTTCCGGCCATCCAGCCATACGGCGCCCAGCCCCCCTCCCTCCCAGGGGAGAAGGGTCACGAAACCGTGTTCACTCAGGGTTCCGTCCCGATGGGGAAGGATCCCCGGGCTCCAGCTCTCGCCTCCGTCCCCGGACCAGGAAAGAACCACGTCGTAGTGGAAGGTTCCGGGACCGCTTCGCTGGAGCCAGTGGGCGACCAGGTCCCCGCCCGGAAGGGGAAGCATCGAGGGGAAGTCGGCCCAGTTCACGAAGAAGTCCAGCCCCTCCACGATGGTCCTGGGAGCGGACCAACGCTCCGAATGCGGATCCAGGACCGCAAACCGAAGCGCGTGGTCCTCCCCTCCGTCGAGCCGTTCGAACCATGTGAGGTGGACCCGACCCTCTTCATCCACCGAGAGGTTGGGCTCGCCACTCCCCTCAGGGGCAGGAGAAGGTGCGGCGGTCACCTCGCCCAGCGCCGGGACCCGGTCGGCCCCATCGCACCCGGTGAGTGAGAGCAGGCCCAGCCCCAGGGTCAGGACGCCCAGGACGGCACGCTCCGGAGCCTGCCGGCTCTCCCGCCGGGATCGACGCAAAATGCGAGGTGTCACGGTGGTTTCCAATTGGCTGGTGGGGTTCCAGGTGGGGTCCGAGGGTAGCTCCCCCGCCACAAGGCACCTGCTTGGGGGCGAAGTCCGGTGTTGCGTTCCCGCTGCATGGACGTCGAGATGGCCGCACGGATTCATCAGGATGCCGCGGAAGAGCCCCCCGCACAAGGGCTGTGACCATTGGGTTCCCAGGCTTTCCCATCCAGGCTCCCCTGCGCCCTCGGGTGCCCTGACAGGAGGGCTGCCCGATACGAGCCCGTGATGAGGCCCTCTCACCTCGACGGCCCGCGGGAAGGCCCGCCGACCCCGCGCGGTATTGCTGGCACCTGGCTTGCAGCGGAATATTGGTTCCTGCAGCGCAGGATTGTGTCCTGCACCCAGTCCCATCGTTTGGAGGATCCTGATGGCGGAATCCCGGCTCCTGTCCCCCCTTGGCACCGGGGTGAATCCTCTCCGGCGGAAATGGCCCGTCCTTGCGGCGTCTCTCCTGGTGGCCTCACTCGTATCCGGCTGTGACGGAGATACCCTGCTGGAGCCCGGAGAGCGGGCCCCGGCGGATAGCACCCCTGGAATCCAGGTGACGCTCGATGTCCAGGCCCCCGACCGAATGGAGATCACCGACTCCATCCAGATCCGGGTTACGGCCCTGGACCCTGCAGCGGTGAGCGGGATGGCCCGTATCGGCTACACGGCGGTGGTCCACCTGGATGGGGGGAGCAGCCGGCAGGCCTTCTCCGCCGAGGTGGCCATCCCCCAGGGGGCCCCCGGGGACACTGTCGCCGTTTCCTTCACCGTGGCCCCCCAGTGGCTCACGCCTGCGGACCTCCCCACCTCCTTTGATATGGAGCTCTACGGGTGGGCCTTCAATCGCTCCGGCGACTGCGCCGCGGCGGTGCCCGAGGTCACGGGGTCGAGCTTCCGGTGCCAGAATACCGAGGTACAGGGACAGTCCTATACCATCGGGGACGCCCGGGCGACCTCCATCCCCCTCCTGGGAGTCCCGGGCCGGACCTCGGCCTTCCCCGCCTCATCGATCGTGGTGGGGGATCTGCAGGTGGACACGCTTCGGGGGAACGTGTTCGTCTCCAACCGCCAGTCCAATCTCCTCCATGTTTTCCGCCCTGAGAACCACCAGTGGCAGAGCGACGTGGTGGTGGGATCGGAACCCTGGGGACTCCACATGAACCGGACGGGCGACACCCTCCTGGTGGCGAACTCGGGGGGGACGTCCATCTC